>NZ_QKTB01000007.1:0-89220 GCF_003234405.1 Curtobacterium sp. MCLR17_045 | reverse complement strand
GTGTATAAGAGACAGCGCTCCGGGTGGCCAGGGCGTCGCCGTGGGCCGGGGTCGGCTCCGACGCCTGATCCCGCGCCGCAGCCGACCCCGGCCCACGGCGACGCCCTGGCCACCCGGAGCGTCAGCGGTGTGCAGGTGACTGCCCCGGACGGAACCGTGCTCATCGACGGGCAGCCCACGGTGACCGGCGTCGCGAAGCGCACCGCCGACCGGGTCGACGCTGCCGACGGTTCCCCGTCGACCGCACGTGGGGTCACCGTCTCGACCGCGGCGGACGGTACTTCGGACGTGCACCTCGACTCGTTCGAGCAGATCCCCGACCGCGCCTCGGACCCGGTCGCGGAGTACCGCTGGCCAGCGCTGCGCGTGTACGGCCTCGACGCCCACCTCACGCCAGAGGGGACGATGACCGTGGACTTCGCGAACGAGTCGAACGCGGTGTTCGTCAACGGGGTGTGGATCAACACCGCCACCGACCTGTACACCGGCGTCGACGCTGACGGCAAGGAGCGGGTCAGCGTGGCCTTCGGGGAGCGCACGGTGCACGCGGACGGCAGCACGACCCTGACCGCGCTGCACTACCGCGACCTGACAGGGGCGCACCCAGACGTGCGGCTCGGCGCCGTCACGATCCCGGCGAGGGCGAGCAGCCCGACGGACGCTCGGGTCACCGCCGCCTTCGGGGTGGGCGTCCGGGGGACGGGCGGTACGGCGCTGGTCGCCCCGCAGCCGCGGGTCACCAGTGCCGGGGAACACCGTTCCGCCGCCCGCATCGACGCGATCGCCGACTACCCCGCCCGGGCAACCGACGTCACGGCGGCGATCGGGGACGACGGCGACACCGCGACCATCTCGGTCGGGCACTTCGAGCAGATCCCGGACGAGGCCACCGACCCCGTCGCCGCCTACCGCTGGCCGGCACTCCGCGTGAACGGATTGCACGCCGAGGTGACGGCGGCCGGCACGATGACGGTCTCCTTCGACGACGAGTCGAACGCCGTGTTCGTGAACGGGGTGTGGATCAACACCGCCACCGACCTGTACACGGGGCTCGCCCCGGACGGGACCGAACGGGTCCGCGTCCACCTCGGCGAACGGACCGAGAAACCGGACGGGACCGTCACGCTCACGGCGCTCCGCTACGAGGACCTGACCGGGACGCACCCCGACGTGCTGCTCGGCCAGGTGACGTTGGCGGCGGCGCAGCCCGCCCCGGACCCGACCCCGGGCGGGGGCGGCACCACGCCGACACCGGAGCCGCACGACCCGGCCATCGCACGCTGGCATGCCTTCGGGCTCCGGGCATCCGGACCGAGCGACGTCCCGGCGCAACCCGTCGCTGCGCCCGCCGCCGACGGCACCACCGTGACCGAGCGGGCGGACCAGGTCGGGGACGGCGCCACCGGACAGCTGCGTGTCGACGGGGTCACGGTGCGGTCGGCGAGTGACCGCGGCGAGGTCCGACTCGAACGGGTCGTCCTCTACCCGGGCACGAGCATCGCCGGCGAGCTCCGTGACGTCCGTGTCCGGGTGACCCACGGCGGTGCCACCGTGACGACCGCGGGTGGGCGGATCGCGGGCACCACCATCCCGGCGGGCACGATCCGGGCGAACACCCGGATCGCCCTGCCCGGCGGGCTGGGGAAGGTCGTGCTCAACGAGCAGCGGACCCGCGGGCGGGACCGGACCGTCACCGCGCTGCACCTGAGCGACCCCGCCGGGTTGGCAGCCGCCGTGTCGGCAGCGGTGGTCACCACGGCAAAGGTCGATCCGCCCGCGAACGGCGGGAATGGCGGGCAGGGCGGCGGCAGCGCAGCCGGAGGCCCGGGCAACGAAGCGGCTCCCGGTGCCCTGACGCCGGACGGCACGAGCCCGGCCGGTACGAGCGGCATCGGGACGGGCAGCGGAGACCTCGCGTTCACCGGTGCCTCGCTCCTGCCGGGCCTCATCGCGGCGGTGCTCCTGCTCGGTGCGGGTACCGCGATGGTGGCGCTGCGGCGTCGACGGCGCGTGCGCTGACCACCGCAGGCCCGCGGGAGCGCGGGACGCCAGGCCCGGTGCCGGTCGGCACCGGGCCTGGCGTCCGCCGCCTGGGGGAGGCCCGCGCGACCGCCACGTGCGAGGATGCCTCATGCCCGTCGTCGAGTCCCGCTGCGTCGTCCCGGTCGAGCCCGACGTGGCGTTCGCCGTCTCGCAGACACAGGGAGCGATTCGCAAGCGGTGGGACCCCTTCATCCGCCGCCAGCACCTGATGAACGGCGCCACCGTGCCGGCGAAGGGCGTCCGGACGTACACGGTGCAGCGGTTCGGGCTGGCGATGGAGAGCGAGTACGTCTCGTACCACCCGCCGTCGAACGTGGGGATGAAGATGACGAAGGGCTCGTGGTTCTTCGAGCGCATGGGCGGCGGCTGGCGGTTCACGGCGGCCGAGGGGCAGCCCGGACACACGCTCGCGGTCTGGCGCTACAACTTCACCTGCAGGCCGAAGTGGCTCGCGCCGATCGCCGAGCGCATCGGCGTGCTGGTGCTGCAGCGGGACATCGACCGGCGCATCCTGGGGTTCGCCCGCGGCTGCGAGGACCCCGTCGTCCTGGCCCACGTGGCCGCACAGCGCGCTGCCTGACCGGACCTGCGAGACGCCGGCATCCTGCGGGCCGAGTCGGTTCGGAAGACGCCGTCGTCGAGCGATGACGACGGCGTGTTCAGGAGTGCCGAACCCACCCGCAGCGCGCTTGCATCCTTCGATGGAACTCCCGCAGGTGCATCCCGAAGCCGGTCGTCCCCGAGCGCCCGGTTTCCTAGCGTCGTGTGCATGACGAACACCACCGAAGTCCGGCCCACCGCCGGCACCGCAGCCCGCGACCGAGGGGGTGTCCGCGGCCTCATCGCCCGGCACCCCCTCGTGTCCTTCTTCACCATGGCACTCGGCCTGAGCTGGCTCGCGTGGGTGCCGTACATCCTGTCGCCGCACGGCATGGGCGTGTGGGACATCCACTTCCCCGAGGTCCTGGGCAGCGCTCAGTTCACAGGCGTCCTGCCCGGTGCGCTCCTCGGCCCGCTGGGCAGCGCGTTCATCGTCACCGCGGTCGCCGACGGTCGCTCGGGGCTCCGCCGCTGGGTGGGACGGCTGTTCCGCTGGCGGGTCGCCTGGTACTGGTACGCGCTGGCGCTCGTCGTCGTGCCGGCCCTGATCGTCGTGTCCGCGCTGCCGTTCGCCGGTGGTGACGTGCGGGCCCCCTCGGCCCTGGCCTTCGCCATGCTCGTCCCCGGACTGATCATCCAGCTGTTCTCGACCGGCCTGAGCGAGGAGCCCGGCTGGCGCGACTTCGCCCTGCCCCGCCTGCAGCACCGGTTCGGGGGCCTCGGCGCCGCCGCGATCCTCGGCCCGATCTGGGCGCTCTGGCACATGCCGCTGTACTTCAGCGACTGGGGCGGCTGGCCGAACGCGCACTGGAGCGAGCCCGTCGTGTTCGCCCTGTTCACCATCACCTTCAACGTCGTCATGATCCAGGTCTTCAACAAGACCCGCGAGAGCCTGCCCCTGGCCCTGCTGCTGCACGTCGGCGTGAACAACACGATCTCGACGCTGTTCCCCGAGATGTACCCGAGCATGACCGCCGGCACGCTGATGATCGGCCTGACGATCATGTCGACGATCGCCGCCGTGGTGCTGCTCGCCGTGACCCGCGGCCGCCTGGGCTACGACCCCGCCCGACGCGCCCTGCCCCTCGACGCACCGGTCCCCACCCGCGCCCGCCTCGTAGGATCCAACGATGGCACCCGCTGAGCACGACGCGCTGCGCGCCCGCCGCGTCGACGTCTTCGTCGCCCTCGGCACGGCCGTCGTCGCCCTCGGGCTGCTGCTCGGCCTGCCGCCCCTGGACAGCCTCGAACCGGACGGCCCCGCCCTGGCACTGGGGGTCCCTGCAGTGTTCTCGGGCGCCTGGACCGTCTTGGCCCTCGGCCTGCTGGCCCAGTCGGCCGCCCTGCTCGCCGCCCGCCGGGCACCGCGCACCGTGCTGATCGTGGTCGCCGTCCTGCCGGTGGTGGTCGCGGCGCTCGCCCCGGAGTCGTCCGACCTGTTCGGCCTCACCGCACTGCCCGTGGTCGTCGCCGTCGTCCTCGCCGTGCTCCGCGTCCCGCTGGCCCGCCTCTGGTCGACACTCGTGGTCGCCGCTGCCCTGGTCGCCGCCGGCAATGTGGTGCTGGCGGTCGCCGGTGACACCACGGCCGCCGTGTCCGGCTCGCTCGGGCAGGGCGTGCTGCAGGCGATCGGCGCGGTCGGCCTGCCCCTCCTGGTCACCCTGCTCGTGCAGTCCCGCCGCGAGGTCCGCGTCGCCCGCACCGCCGAGGCCAGCGCCGTGAACCGTGAGCAGGACGCCCTGGTCGACGCCGCGGTGTCCCGCGAACGTGCCGCGATGGCCCGTGAACTCCACGACATCGCCGCCCACCACCTGTCCGGCATCGCGCTGATGGCCGCCGTCATCGACCGGCAGATCGACGCGGACCCGGAGCGTGCCCACGAGGGTGCCCGCCAGGTCCGCGAGCAGAGCACCGCCGTGCTCGAGGACCTCCGCCGCCTGGTCGGCCTGCTCCGCGACGACGCTCCCGCCGAGCGCGCCGTCGAGACGGTCGCCGGGATCGTCGACCTGGCCGAACGTGCCCGGTTCCGCAGCGACGTCCGGCTCGACGTGCTGCCGGGGGACCGCCCGCTGGCTGACGGCGTCGGCCCGCTCGCGCAGCTCGCCGCCTACCGCACCGTCCAGGAGGCGCTGGCCAACGCCGCCCTGCACGCCCCGTCCGCCCCGTGCACCGTCACCATCGACGACCGCGACGCGACCCGGGTGGTGATCCGAGTGGAGAACGCACCGGCCACCGTCCCGGCAGCGGGGACCTCTCCCTCGGGCGGCAACGGCCTGCGGGGGATGCGCGAGCGGGCGGACCTGGTCGGGGCGCGCCTCCAGACCGGCCCGACCGCGACCGGCGGATGGCTGGTGGAGCTGGCGCTCGGCCGGGAGGCACCTGCCGCACCCACGCAGGCCGCCGACGGCACCGGGGTGGTCGCGTGATCCGCGTGCTGGTCGCGGACGACCAGCCCCTGGTCCGCGCCGGGGTGTCCGCGCTCCTGGGGGCGGAGCCGGACATCGAGGTGGTCGGCGTGGCCGCCGACGGCGGCGAGGCGCTCGCGCTGGCGCGCGAGACGCGACCCGACGTCGCCTGCCTGGACATCCGGATGCCGGTGATGAACGGCATCGAACTCGCCCGGATCTTCTGCGCACCGGACGCCGATCCGGCGATCCCCGCGCTCATGCTGACGACGTTCGACCTGGACGACTACGTGTTCGGGGCGCTCGAGGCCGGGGCCTCCGGGTTCCTGCTCAAGGACGCCGAGCCGGACACGATCGTCGACGCGGTGCGGCAGGTCGCCGCCGGCAACGGCACGCTCGACCAGGCCCTGACCCGGCGGGTGCTGCGGGAGTTCGTGTCGCGGCGGAGCCTGCAGCCGGTGTCCGGCGACCGGGCCGACGGCGTGCTGACCGCCCGCGAGCGCGAGGTGCTCCTGCTGCTGGCACAGGGGATGTCGAACGAGGAGATCGCCGCAGCCCTGGTGCTCGAGGTCTCGACCGTCAAGTCACACCTGGCGCGGATGCTGCCGAAGCTCGGGGTGCGGTCGCGGCTGCAGGCCGTGGTGTGGGCCTACCAGAACCGGATCGTGACGGTGCCGGAGCAGCCGTAGCGGGTCCGGTGTCAGCCCGCGGGCTGCGGCGTCAGCTGGCGGGCTGCGGCTCTGCGGCGCCGGGGACGACGAGCTGCCAGACGTCGTCGTCTCCGTCGTGGGAGAGGTACAGGCGGAAGGCGCCCTCGTCGGCGAGGGGGTCGCCCGAGAGATACTCGACCGGTTCGCCGCTCGTCTCGCACTGGTCCGACGTGCTGATGACCTGGATCATGTCGCCGGGGGCGACGGCGTCACCCTTCGTGACGTCGGTGACCGTCGCCTCGTACACCTCGTAGATGCCCTGCGGTTCCACGGTGCGGTCGGTTCTGGTGACGTCGGCGTCGACGACGAGTTCAGCGGCGTCGCGGCGTTCGGCCGGGGTCTTCAGCTGGACGTAATCGGTGCACCCGGTGCTCTGCACGTTGTCGTCGTTGCTCGGGTTCGTGGGGGCGCTGGTCCCGCCGCCGACTCCGGGGGCGCAGCCCGCCAGGGTGCCGCCGAGCACCACGACGAGTGCCACGACCGGTGCGATCCGTCCCCACTGCATGGGGCGAGTATGGCTCACGACGAGACCGGGGGCTAGCCCGCAGCGCCCTTGGCGCCCTCGGCGGCGATGTGGATCGCCTGCTGCATCCGGACCGACACCTTCTTGGACATCGCGACCGTCGGGTGGACGCCGTCGTAGGTGCGCGAGGACGGCCAGCCGCCGTCGAGCCGGCGGTCGGCTGCCCACGGGTCGACGAACATCCAGCCGCGGGTGAGCGCGTGGTTCTGCAGGTCGCGGTTCAGGATCTCGCCCTGCTTGCGGCGGTCGATGTGCTTCTTGCTGTAGTTCGTGATGTTGGACGGGGCGATCGCGGCGATGACGACGTGGCGCGCGCCGACCTTCTTCGTGATCTTGTCGATGTTGTTCAGGATCGACTTCGTGCTGTAGCCGTAGCGCAGGTCGTTCGTGCCGGCCATCACGACGAGGACGTCGGCATCGTGCGCCGAGCTCCGTTCGAGGATCCGCGTCGAGGTGGCTCCTCCGATCGAGGTGCCCCCGACGTTGGCCATCGTCGGGTCCTTCAGCTGCCGCATCCACGAGGCGTCCATGGCCGTGAGCGAGTCGCCGGCGTAGGTGAACGTCAGCTTGCTCGGTGTCGGCGCAGGCGTCGGGGTCGGCACCGGTTTCGGCGTGGCCGTCGGGGCGGTGCTCGGCGTCGGGGCGCTGGTCGGAACGGGCGTGGGCTCGCTCGGCTGGCTCGGCTGGGTCGTCGGCTCCGTGGTCGGGGACGGTGGCGGAACGTCGGTCGGCGCGGGGGTGGGGGCGCTCGTCCCGGTTCCCTCCACGGCGGTCGCGGTGTTCGGGACTGCGGCGAGCAGGGTGCCAGCGAAGACGGCGACGGATGCGGCTGCGGCGATGAAGGGCAGGCGGGAGGAGCGCTGGTGGTGGGGCAACGTGAGCTTTCGTTTCGGGTGCGAACTTCCCCACCCTAGAAGCTCCGTGACACGTCATCGTCCCCCAGGTCTGGGGGCCCGCACGGCTCGCGCTCCGTGGACAGACAGATCGTTCCCCGTGCTACACGATCCGGTCGCTGTCCGGGGAACGCACGTTCCCGTTCGGGGGACTGTGCGCGGGCGCGTCTGGCTGGTGCAGTGTATGCATGCACATCGAAACGCCGCCGGTGACCACCCCCGACGACCCCGCCCTGCGGGGTGAGGTCATCCACGGGATGATCACGGCGCTGCGTTCCCGTCCGCTGCACGAGGTCACCCCCGATGTCGTCGCGGCTGCGGCCGGGGTGGACACCGACGTCGTCGGCCGCACGTTCCCGAGCTGGGACGGCCTGCTGCTTGCGACCATCGACCGGTGGAACGAGGACCGCACCGTGCCGCTCATGCCCCTGGCCGAGCAGCACGGCACCATCCGGTTCCTGCGCGCGATCGTCACCGCGAACGTGGCCGACCCGTCGCTCATGCGGTTCCTGACAGCGACGCTGAACATCGCGGCATCGCCCGAGCACCCGCTCGCGCCGATGCTGCACGCCCGGTGGCGACGCTTCCACGCCTTCGTGCAGCACGCCCTGGAGCGCGACGTGCTGCTCGGGCGCGAGCCGAGCACGATGGAACCGGCCCGCGGCTCGGAGCAGCTGCTCGCGACCTACGAGGGGCTGCAGCTGCAGTCCATGGTGCGACCGGAGATGGACCTGCTCGAGGCCTTCGACCGCGCCGTGACGCGCCTGCGCGAGGGCTGGTCCCGCGCGTACGTGCCGCCCGTCTGGGACCTCGCCCGGGTCGGTTGACCCTCCGGGTGGCTCGTCGGGCCGCCCCCACAGACCGAGGACGCTAGGGCGTCCGAGGGCAGACGCTCACCGTCTGCACGCGTCGCCGCACGATTCGGGTTCGAGCGGCGGCGCGTACCAATCGCCGCGAGACGACCGTGCATTCCCCACTGGTCGCCGGTCGCTCGTTCCGCGCCGTCAGTCCGCGTGCATCGCGAGCGGTCGCTCCGTGTCCACCTCGACCGGCTGCCGGCGGATCGCGATCACCGTGACGTCGTCGTCGTGCGGCACCTCGTCGGCGCGGGCCGACAGCGCGAGGACGACCGCATGCGGGTCGCGGCCGGCGCGGGCGATCGCGGCGACGGACTCGATCGTGTCGTCCAGGTCGTCGTACAGGTCGAGCACACCGTCGCTGAACGAGACGAGCAGGTCTCCCGGTTCGAGGGTGCCGTCGGTCGTCGCCCACTCCTCGCGGATGCCGAGCCCGAGCGGCATGTCGCCGGAGCGCAGCCGGTCGACGTGTCCGTCGGCCCGCAGGACGAAGCTCAGCCCGTGACCGGCATCAGCCCACTGGAGGGTGCCGTCGTCGGAGATCCGGGCGTGGAACAGCGTGGTGAAGGCGAGATCGGGTCCGACGCCCTCGGCGGTCAGCCCGTCGGAGGCCCGCTTCAGCGCCTCGCCGGGGTCTTCGACGGTCCGGGCGCTGCGCAGGGTCGCGCGCACCGCGGCCGCGATCAGCCCCGCGCCGACGCCCTTGCCCATGACGTCACCGAGGCTCACCGCCACGCCGGTCGGCGTCGGGTACCAGTCGAAGAAGTCCCCACCGACGCTCCGGGCCGGCAGGCAGGCACCGGCGACGACGACGTCCTCGGTGATGCGGCCGGTCGTCGTCGGGAGCAGGGACCGCTGCACCGCGGCTGCCCGGTCGATCTCGGCGCGGACCTTGCCCTCGCGCGCCTCGGCGGACCGCAGACTGCGTCGGGCCCGCCGGGAGAGCTCGTGCACGACGACGGCGACGGTGCCGAACACGACGACGAGGATGCCCAGACGGACGAGTTCACCCGCGCCGGGCGCGTCGGAGGGGGTCAGGACGTAGGGGGCGAGGATCACGACCACGATGCCCGCGATCGCGAAGAGCACGGTGCGACGGCCCTCGAGCGACGCCCACCAGACCACGGGGAGCACCACGATCGCCGTGAACAGCGAGGAGCCGGAGCCCGTCCCGGTGCGCAGCAGCGCGATCGTCAGGAAGTCGACGGTGAGCAGGACCGGCACCACCCAGGCCGCGCGGCGCACGAGTGCGGGGATCGCGCTCATCAGCGTCGCGACCACGACGCCCACCACACTCGCGACGAACAGGTGGTGCTGGGTGATCGGCAGCGTCGGCATCACGACGCTCAGGAACGCCGACAGCGCCAACAGGCCGCTGATCGGAGCCTGACGGACGAGAGGGTTGTCGACGATGCTGGTTGGGCGAGTCATGCTCAGTGCAGGCTAGTGGTCCGCGCGGCTGAGCGACCGCCCCTGACCCGATCTGGGGACGCGGCCCTGGCAGCTCAGCGCGGCCAGGTGGCGACGACCGCGACCGCGTTGAACAACACGTGCGCCAGGATCGCACCGCCGATGCGGTCGGTCATCGCGACGAGCGTGCCGGTGAGCAGGCCGAGCAAGAACGTGGTCACGAACACCTGGAACCCGCCGAGCGACGTGCCGCCCGCACCGAGCAGCAGGTGGAGCAGCGCGAACAGGAACGCCGTGACCAGCACCGCGAGGAACCGGGTGCGGGGCGTGAGCTCGGCAGCGAGCCGGCGCTGGAACAGCCCGCGGAACACCACTTCTTCGAGCACCGGGCTCACGATGACGATGCCGATCGCGGACACGAGCAGCAGCCCGACGTCCGGCGTGCCGAGGGACGGTGCGGGGACCAGCCCGGTCGACCCGGTGAACGCGAGCGACATGACGACGTCCACTGCGCGGCACACGATCACGATGCCGATCGCGAAGACCACGATCCCCAGGTCGAGCCGGAGCCGCGACACCATCGCCGATCGCGGGGTCCGACGGAGCACCACGGCGGCCGCGACGACGAGCGGCACCCACACGGCGGCGTCCGCGCCGAGCACCTGCAGGACCGGCGAGGGGATGCCCCCAGTCCGGGTGACCTGTCCGACGATCCGGGTCAGGATCACCGCGACGCCGAGTGCGACGAGGATGACGATGAGGTCCCGCTGTCGCCGCACGCTGGGCTCGGTGGTGGTCGTGGCCGGCTCGGAGCGCATGGGGCCACCGTAGAGGACACCGCGCGGCGGATGGCGACTTCCCCCGAGCAGTACTCGTTCCTGTGGCACTATTTGTATGCCGTGCGCTGGGAGTACCCCGGCGTGCCTGTGTCGGGACCACGGGGACGGCCATGATCGGGGAAGGCAAAGGCGTGGAACTCCGCGACTACATCACGGTGCTCCGCAAGGGATGGGTGCTGATCGTCGTACTCGCCCTGGTGGGAGTGGCCGCAGCCGCAGGGTTCTCCCTGCTGAAGAAGCCGGTCTACTCGGCATCGGCGCAGGTCTTCGTCTCCACGGAGACGTCCGGCAGCGCCAGTGACCTGGCGCAGGGCAACACGTTCACCCAGCAGCGGGTGCTGACGTACTCGAACCTGGTGTCGACGCCGATCGTGCTGCTGCCGGTCATCTCGTCGCTCAAGCTCGACATGAACGCGGACCAGCTCGCGACGATGGTGTCGGCGACGGCGCCGACGAGCACGACCCTCATCTCCATCTCGGTGGAGGGCACCGACCCGGTGCAGGCCGCCGACATCGCGAACGCGACCTCGCAGAGCCTGACCAACGTCGTGCAGGACATCGAGGCCACCGACGCGAGCGGCAAGAGCACGGTCAAGCTCACCCGCGTGAAGCAGGCCGACGTGCCGAGCGTCCCGGTCAGCCCGAACGTGCCCGTCAACGTGGCGCTCGGTCTGCTCGTCGGGCTCGCCCTGGGCATCGGCATCGCCGTGCTGCGTCAGACCCTCGACAACCGCATCCGCACCGAGATCGACGTCGAGAAGATCAGCGACAAGCCGGTCGTCGGCGGGATCGCCTTCGACGCCAAGGCCGCCGAACGTCCGCTCATCGTGCAGGTGGACCCGCGCAGCCCCCGTGCCGAGTCGTTCCGCACGCTCCGCACCAACCTGCAGTTCCTCGACATCGGCACCGGTGCCCGCACCTTCGTCATGACGTCGTCGATGCAGTCCGAGGGCAAGAGCACCACCGTCGCGAACCTCGCGATCGCCCTGGACAGCGCCGGGTTCCGCGTCATCCTGATCGACGCCGACCTGCGCCGCCCCCGCGTCGCCGAGTACATGGACGTGGAGAGCAACGCCGGCCTGACCGACGTGCTGATCGGCCGCGCCGACCTGGAGGACGTGGCCCACCCCTGGGGTCGCGGCAAGCTCGTCGTCCTGCCCGCGGGTCAGATCCCGCCGAACCCGTCCGAGCTGCTCGGCTCGCGCGCGATGCAGGACCTGATCGACCTGCTCGAGCAGCAGTTCGACTACGTCCTGTTCGACGCACCGCCGCTGCTGCCCGTCACCGACGCGGCGATCCTGGCCAAGAAGGCCTCCGGCGCGATCGTCGCGGTCGCCTCGGGACAGACGCTGAAGGGCCAGCTCGCCGCGGCCGTCGCCACCCTCGAGAACGTCGGGGCCCCGGTCTCCGGCTTCGTCCTGACGAAGATGCCGCTGAAGGGCCCGGGCGCCTACGGCCACGGCCGTTACGGCTACGGCTACAGCTACGGCCACGACGAGGACGAGAACACCGTGACCACGTCGACGCACCCGCCGAAGCGTTCCGGCAAGAAGCTGGGCGTGCTCCGCCGCGCCGGGCGCTGAACGGGGCCGATCAGATGACGAATCGCCGGGGGACCCGAAGCCTCGGCCGCGCACTGCCCCGGACCACGTTCATCCTGGTGGCCGTCGTGGTGGTGGCGCTGATCGTCGTCGACGTCGTGCTCGTCGCGCTCGCCCTGGGCCGGACGGCACCCGAGGAGAACGGACCCGCCGGCCCCATCCCCACCTTCTCGGGAACGCCCGACCGGCGCGAGACACCGCGACCGAGTGCGTCTGCCGACGCAGACGCCGCCTCCACCAAGCAGCAGGGTCGCCGCCTGTTGGCAGCGGTCGACGGCCAGGAGGCGTGGCGCGCGTCCGGTGGGTCGTGCGGCGGCCCGCGGCCGGTGCTGGAACACTCCGTGGACGGCGGGGCGACGTGGGTCCCGGTGGGACTCGGGACGGATGTCGGATCGCTCATGGCGATCCGGGCCTCCAGTGCGGAGCTCTCGGTCCTGGTGGGTGTCGGCGACGACTGCACCACGACGGCGCGGACCAGCACCGACGCCGGCGTGACGTGGGAAGCCGGGGCGCCCGGCGCCGCCGGCGCCGGCATCAGCACCGACGGTGTCGTGCTCGCGAGCGGGACGGAGCAGGCACCGTGCGGCGACCCGATCGACGCGTTCCAGGGTGAGAAGACCGCAGTCGTCATCTGCGACGGCCAGCTCGAGTGGCGCACCGGCGATGCCGCCTGGGTCGACGTGCCGATGGGCGGCGTCCGTTCGATCGGCGTCGACGGTGGCAACTACACGCTCGCCCGCGTCGGTGCAGCAGCGTGCGACGGCGTGCAGATCGAGACCATGTCCGCTTCGGACGTGACGCCCTCGTCGTCGACCACGCCGATCGGCTGTGCCGACGGCGCGGACACCGACAACACGGTCACCATCGACCGTGCCGGCCAGGACGTGTGGCTGTGGGACGGCAAGACCGTGCGGGTCTCTTCGGACGGTGGCGCGACGTGGTGACCGGGTCGTCCTCGTGACGGCGGATGCGCTCAGCGCACCACGCGCGATCGGAGCCACCGACGAGTGGAGCCGCACGTACTCGCGCCGTGTGCTCTTCACCGACCTGCTGGCCCTGATCTGGGTGGTCTTCGGTGTGCAGATCGCCTGGCTCGGGCTCGAGTCGAACCTGGCGACCAACACCGCCGACCTGAGGCTCAGCTACTCCGCGATCTCCATCGTCGTGATCGTCGTGTGGATGAGCGCACTCGCCCTGTACGACACCCGCGGTGCGCGGGTAATCGGCGTCGGCAGCACCGAGTACCGCCTGGTCGCGGACTCCAGCGTCCGCGTGTTCGGTCTGCTCGCGATCGCGGCGTTCCTGCTGCACGTCGACCTGGCCCGCGGCTACGTGCTCATCGCGTTCCCGATCGGGATCCTCGTCCTCCTGCTGTCGCGGTGGATCTGGCGACAGTGGCTCGTGGCCCAGCGTCAGCAGGGCGCGTACTCGGCGACCGTGCTGCTCGTCGGGTCTCCGGCCAGTGTGCTGCACATCGGCCGCGAACTCGCGCGTTCCCCCGAAGCCGGCTACCGCGTGGTCGGGGCGGTCGTGTCGACGAACCACCGCGGTCTGCTGGCTGGGTCGACCATCCAGAGTCACGGCGGCTTCGACGACGTCGGCTCCGCGCTGCGCGAGACCGGTGCCGACACCGTCGTGATCACCAGCTCCGACGACCTGCCGCCGGAGCGCGTCCGGCAACTCAGCTGGTCGCTCGAGCCGGGCCGGCAGCACCTGGTGGTGGCGCCGAGCCTGACCGACATCGGTGGCCCCCGCATCCACACCCGACCGGTGCAGGGCCTGCCACTCATCCACGTCGAGACACCGACGTACTCCGGCCGCAAGCTCTACACGAAGCGGGCCTTCGACCTCGTCGGCGCGGCGCTGCTCGTCGTCGTCCTGTCGCCGCTGCTGCTCGTGCTCGCCGTGCTGGTGAAGACCACCTCGACAGGTCCGGTCTTCTTCCGGCAGGAGCGCGTCGGCCTGAACGGCAGCACCTTCCGGATGATCAAGTTCCGATCGATGGTCGTCGACGCCGAGGAACGTCTGCAGGAGCTCAGCGCACTCGACCGGGCCGAGGGCAACGACGTCCTGTTCAAGATGCGGAACGACCCCCGGGTGACCCGGGTCGGCGGGTTCATGCGCCGCTACAGCCTGGACGAGGTGCCGCAGCTGTTCAACGTCCTGGCCGGCAGCATGTCCCTCGTCGGACCTCGGCCGCCGCTCGCACGCGAGGTCGCCCGCTACGACACGCACGTCCACCGTCGGTTCCTGGTGAAGCCGGGCATGACCGGCCTGTGGCAGGTGAGCGGTCGATCCGACCTGTCGTGGGAGGATTCCGTGCGGCTCGATCTGTACTACGTGGAGAACTGGTCGATCGTGGCCGACCTCCTGATCCTCTGGAAGACCTTCAAGGCAATCGCCAACAGCCGGGGTGCGTACTAGATGGTTGATCACAACGACGTCCGGCCCGACGGCGGGGACGAAGCCACTCCCCGCGACACCCTGCTGGCTCTTCCCACGGTGCGTGCCGCGGGCGTACCACTGGTCGCGATACCCGGCTCGAAGATCCTCGACGAGCTCAGACTCATCGCCGATCACCTGGACGACGCAGGCGTGCCGGTCCATTTCGTCAACGCCTACACCGTCTCGTTGACCGCTGACGAGCGCTACTTGCGCTTGTTCCAGTCGGACGGGCTGAACATCGCCGATGGGACGCCCCTCGCTTGGATTGCCCGTCGGACGAGTGGCCAGGTGGCACATCTGCGTGGTCCAGATGCGTTCCGTGAGCTGCTTTCGTCGGACCCGTCGCACGGCATCCGGCACTTCCTTCTCGGCGGAAGTGATGCTTCGCTGGCCCGTCTCGAAAGCGCGATCGCGCGGGACTACCCCGACGCAGTGGTGGTGGGGTCGTTCAGCCCGCCGTTCACTGACTTCGGAACGAGCGATCGAGAACTGATCGACTCGTTGATCCGGGAGTCGGGGGCGAACATGCTGTGGGTAGGTATCGGGACTCCCAAGCAGGACTACGAGGTCCAGCGACTCGCCGAGCGGCACCCCGCAGTCGTGTTGGCGGTTGGAGCCGCCTTCAACTTCGTGTCCGGAGACGTGGTCGAAGCTCCGAGACTGTGGCGCCGGACGGGCCTGGAATGGTTGTACCGGCTCTTCCGTGAGCCACGACGCCTCTGGCGACGGTACTTGCTGGGCAACGTGAAGTTCCTGCTCCTCGCCCTTCGGAGACGACGTGGCTGAGGCAAGCGCGGACGTCGTGGTGATCAGCCAGCTTCCTCCACCGGTGCACGGATCGACCATCATGACGCGGACGTTCCTGGAGGTACTTCACCGCTCCGGCCTGCGGGCGGTCCTCGTGGATCGTCGCTTCAGCAAGTCAGTCGACGAGATCGGCGGTACGAGCCTCAAGAAGATCCTCAGCGCTTTCTCGCTTCTGTTACGACTCGGGAACGCACTCCGACGCAACCGAGGAGCGGCGGTGGTGTTCTTCACCACCAACCGGCCGCCATCGTTCTGGGTGGATGTGATGATGAGCGCAACGCTCCAGGTGCTGCGCCGTCCCTACATCGCGTACGTGCACACGTCGGGGTACCAGGAACTCGCTGACCGAGGCGCAGGACAACGCCGCGGGGTCGCGCTCCTCCTCGGCGGTGCTGCGTCCGTGGTCGTCCTCGGGGAGTCGATGGTCGCTGACGTACGGCGGTTCAACGACTCGATCCGCACGATCCCCAACGCCGTGCCGGAGCGGCAGCGGAAAGCCACACCTGTGGCCGAAGCATCGTCGATCGTCTTTCTGTCGAACCTCATCCCCGGCAAGGGTGCGGAGGACTTCATGCGCATCGCGAACCGATGCCTGGACAGCACGCCGGGATCGCGTGCGGTCGTGATCGGGCGTGCTTCGTCGGACGAGTACCTCGACGGTCTCCGAGCGCTCCTCGACCCGCACGTTCGCCATCGAGTGAACTTCACGGGTGCTCGGTTCGATGAGGACCGCGACGATGTTCTCTCGACAGCAGCCGTGCTCGTCTTCCCCAGCACCTACCGCTACGAGGCACAACCGTTGACCGTGTTGGAAGCGATGCGGTTGGGTGTTCCGGTCGTCGCCTACGACGTCGGAGGCCTCCGCGATGTCATCGAAGACGGCAAGAACGGATTCCTCGTCGGCTTGGGTGACTGGGAGGCGGCGTCCGAACGTTGTCGGGAGATCCTGTCGTCACAGCGTGATCGCGAACGCCTCGCAGCCGGAGCCCTCGCAACCTCGCGTGAGCGCTTCGGACTCGCCCAGTACAGCGCCGCATGGGTCGCGCTCCTCGAGCGAGGTGTGTGACGTGGCGGGCCGACGATTCGCGATCGTGCAGGAGTACGTCCCGGAATACCGTGCGCCACTCTTCGACAGGTTGGCGGCGGCGCTGTCGGCGGAGGGCGATGAGCTCACTGTCTTCGCAGGAGAACCAGCGGGCACTCTCGCACAACGACGAGACGGCATTCGCACCCGCCCGTGGTTGCGGAAGATCCGGCAGCGGGAGCTGAACTTGCTCGGGAAGCGACTGACCATCCGCGCTCTGCCTCGCGACGTCTGGCGAGCAGACCTCATCGTCGTGGAGCAGGCCCGACGGAATCTCGACGTCCCAGTGTTGCTCCTCTGGCCCCGCACCGCGCGGAAGACAGCGCTGTGGGGTCACGGTGCTGACGTCGTGAAGGTGCCGTCCCGCTTCGAACGCCTGTACAGCCGCCTGATCACGCGAAAGGCCGCCTGGTTCTTTGCGTACACGCCTTCCGGTGCCGAGTGGGCAGCCGAGATCGGTAGGGATCCACGGCGTACCACGATCTTGTACAACAGCATCGACGTGGGGCAGCTACAGGAGGACCTTCGATCCGTTCAGACAACGACGTCGGCGCACCAGGTCTGCTTCATCGGCGGGCTCGACGCCAGCAAGAAGATATCCGAGCTGATCGCGATCGGAGAGGCCGCACACCGTGCGGATCCTGCCTTCCGCCTGGCGGTCGGGGGCGACGGACGGCTTCGAGGTGCGGTCCAGTCCGCTGCTGACCGTTTTCCGTGGCTCGACTATCGTGGCCCCGTGTCAGGACGCGCGAAAGCGTCGATGCTCTTCGAAAGCGAGTTGCTCCTGCTTCCAGGTCGAGTCGGCTTGACAGCAATCGACAGCCTCGCAGCAGGCCGGCCGATCGTCACGCTCGCCTCTTCCCTGCACGGACCGGAGTTCGGGTACCTCGAGCCAGGCCGGACCTGCGTCGTGTCTGATGGTGTCGAGGACGCCGCCCGGTCTATCGTGACGCTCCTTCGCGATCGACAGGCACTTGCGACAATGCAAGACAGCTGCCGCCGGGCATCTCAGAAGTACTCCATCGAGAACATGGCGCAGTATTTCCACGGCGGGCTGAAGGAAGCGATCAAGGACGACGATGAGTAAGTTGCACGTGATCGTGGCCAGCCACAACCGCGCTGAGACCACCGGAAACGCGTTGCGGTCGCTCCACGAGGCGGCTTCCGGTGCGGGTGTCGAGTACGACGTGACGTTGTTCGACGACGGTTCGTCAGACGACACCATCGCGCAAGCCACCGCCGCCGTGGATCGACTGACGGTGCTGCAAGGTGACGGCTCGGCTTTCTGGGCGCTGTCCATGGCCACTGCAGAGGCAGCGGTGCTGGCACGGGACGACGTCCGGGACGACGACTGGTTGCTCTGGTTCAACGACGATGTCCAGCTCGAGCGCTCGGGGCTCCGGGCACTGTTCGAAGCAGCATCACGCCTCCCGGATGGCATCCTCATCGGGAGTACCGTCGACGCTGTTTCGGGCGAGCTGACCTACGGAGGTCTCCGGCGCGCGGGTGTCCACCCGCTCTCGTTCGCTCTCGTCGAGCCGTCAGGACTCGTCGAGGAAGCGAAGCGAGTCGACGCGTTCAACGGCAACATCGTGCTCCTACCCGTCCATGTCGCTCGGGCGGTCGGATCGATCGACGGAGGATTCAGTCACGCGTACGCGGATGTCGATTACGGGATGCGGGCGACCTCGGCAGGTGTGCCGATCTGGGTGACCGGGGGCACCGTCGGTTACTGCAGCCGGAACCCGACCGTCTCGCACCGATCCCTCATCACCGCCTGGCGGTCCTTCACCAGTCAGAAAGGGGCGGGCAATCCGCGCTCGCTGCGGCGTTACTTGCGCCGGCACAGTGCACGCTCGTGGTGGTTCTTCTACACAGCGTCCTACGCGCTCTGGTGGATTCGGGCCCTCCGTCGGACTGCGCGCGGCGAAGGAGCAAGCCGATGACGACCTTGCTCTTCCTCGTCGTGGCGATCATCTTCATGGTCCTCGCGATCGGTCTGGTGCGGATGCAGCCGCGCGTCGTCTACTGGGTCGCGTCCTTGTACGCCGTGACGGCATGGGAGTACCCGAACTTCGGAACGATCGGCACTTTCGGAGGTACGACCATCACCCTTGGCGACGGGCTAGCGGTGAGCCTGATCGTCGCGGGACTCCTGGACGCTCGGGCGGTGGTCCGGCGTTTCCCACCTGTTGCTGTCATCGCTGGTGCGGTGCTCGTCGCACTGCTCGCCATCTCGCTCGTTCAGGGGATCGCGACCTTCGGCCTCGGCGTCGCCGTGAACGAAGCACGTGGCTTCTTGTACGTCCTCGGCATCTTGTTCTGGGCGGTGACGCGTCCCTGGCCGCAATCCGAGGTCGTCTACGCGGAGAAGTTCCTCGTCATCGTGCAGGGCGTCGGACTGTGCGTCGTGGGCCTGTACCACGTCGCGCGGTACGGGTTGGGCGGGACCGCCGACTTCGTTCTCGTCAGCGGAGAACTCAGCCAGACTGGCCGGCCTCTGGTCTCGGGGCAAGCCCTGCTCCTCACGCTCTGTGCGGTTCTTGCTCTCCGGCTCTGGCAGCGCAATGCGCAATCGCGCTGGGTCTGGTTGTTCGGCTTGTTCATGGTGTTCGTGATCGTCAGTCAGCAGCGGACTGTCTGGTTGACGGCCCTTGCAGTCGCACTCGTCCTCCTGGTCCGCGGACCTCGTGCTCTTCGCCAGAAGCTCGTGCTGCTCTTCGGGGTGCTCCTCGTCGGGGGCGTCCTGGTGTCGGCAGCCCAGTCGTCGACGAGCAGCATCGTGGCGGAGTTCGCCGGCTCAGCATCGAACACCGGAACGTACTCCGCGCGACTCACGAGCTGGATCGGGCTCATCGTGCAATCGGTGGGCGAGGGCGTGCTGACCGTCCTGTTCGGAGCACCCTTCGGTCACGGGTTCGGCAGGTTCGAGGGTGTCGGCCGATGGGTGGTCTTCGCTCCACACAATTGGTATGTCACGGTGTACCTGCGGGAGGGGCTGATCGGGCTCGGCGCGATGTTGGTCATCTTCCTGCCCCGGTTCTTCGCCGGGTTCAGGGCCAAGCGAGATGTCTTCCTGACTGCCGTTCTCGTGTGCTTCCTCGTCTATGGATGGACGTACTCGTGGCAGTGGTGGACCTGTCTGCCCCTCGCCCTGGCGTTCCTCGACCGAGACTTCCCCGAGGCGATCTCCCCGCAGAAGCCCGCGCTCCATGGCTCCCGGCGGCTTGAGGTGCACAGGTGAAGCCCGGGATTCGGGTCCTGCACGTCCTCGGGGAACTCAAACCGAGTGGCATGGAGCGAATGCTCGTCTCCGGAGCACAGGAGTTCGAAGCGGCGGGTGTCGACGGTCATGTCCTCGGCGTGGGCCTCCATCACCCGTTCGAGAGCGCGATCCGGGACGCTGGCTACTCGGTGACCACCACCGACCGCGCGTTGCACACCGCCGCTGGGCGCGAGATGCTGCGACGCCTCCTCGCTGACGTCGAACCGGATGTCGTCCACATCCACACCGAGGGCCGGTACTTGCAGACGGTGCTCGCTTTCCGGAGGCTGAACCGGCGACTGCCCGTCGTGAGGACCATCCACAACGTGTTCGACGCGCGCGGTCGGTGGTTTGTCCGTCGTGCCGCGCAGGCGCTCGTCGCTGACCGGTTGGTCAGCGCTCTCATCGCTCCGAGCCCTGACGTGGCGGAGAATGAGACGCGCTTCGGCCGTCGGCCCCAGGTGATCTACAACTGGGTGGAGGACCGGTTCTTCGATCTGGCGAGGCAGCGTGCCGAAGCGGCGGTGGCGCCCTCGGCCCCGATCGTCATCGTCGGGAACTGCTCGAGGATCAAGAACCACGAAGTGGCACTCGAGGCAGCGCTCCTCGGGAACCTCCGCGTTGCCCACGTCGGTTCCGAAGAAGATGCCGGGCCCGTTGAAGGGGAACTCCTCGAACGACTCGAGCGAGCGGGACTCCTCGTCGCTCGCGGGGCAGCGGATCCGGGAGCAGCGCTCGTCGCTGGGCGCGTGTTCGCGATGCCCAGCCGTCACGAGGGCATGCCTGTTGCGCTTGCTGAAGCGTTGGTCGTCGGCCTGCCCGCGATCGTTTCGGACGTTCCGGGGCTCCGGTGGGCCGTGGGGCAGAGTGGTGTCGTCGCACTCGCAGACCGGGAACCGGCGAAGTGGAGCGAACGTCTCCGCGCGGGAGCCGTGGCGAGTAGCGGTCCGACGATCGACTTCCATGCCTCCAGGGGAGTCGCCGAGTACACGGCGGTGTACCGAGCCACCACCACCAGACGACGAAGAAGGGCTGCCCCGTGATCCGAGGAGTGCTGACAGGCATCCGGCGGCGGCGGTGGTTCCGGGCGCTGCCGACGACCGTGGCGTGCGAGCACGGCCTGCGCTTCGGCGCACGCGTCCGTCTCTGGGCGCCGACGTCGCTGACCATCGGCTCGGATGTCCATCTCGGGTCCGACGTCCGTATCGAAGTCGACGGCAGCATCGGCGACGCGGTTCTCATCGCCAATCGGGCGGCCATCATCGGTCGACGTGATCACGACATGACTGTCGTGGGGGTCCCCATCACCGCGAGTCCTTGGGTGGGTGACACTCCGGCCCTCAGCGCCGTCACGACGATCGGAAGTGACGTCTGGATCGGGTTCGGAGCGATCATCTTGTCCGGCGTCACGGTCGGGGACAGCTCCGTCATCGCGGCTGGCTCAGTCGTCACGCAGGACGTCGAGGCGAACACGGTCGTCGCCGGCAACCCGGCGAAGGTCCTCAGGCCTCGATTCCGCGAAGGAGAACTGAGCGCGCACTGGGACGCCTTGCGAGGACAGGGTGTCCGGCTCGCCGTTGACGAGGCGGCAGGTGCACCCGATGTCTGAATCGTCTCCACGGATCTTCTACGTGCCGAACGAGTTCGGCGGTTTCCGCCAGCTCGGCTTCCGTGATCCGCTGGAAGCGCTGGTCAGGGCCGGTCGCGTCGCTTCACTCGCGACCTTCAGCGTCCTGGACGCGATCCGGAACGGTGGAGATGCCGAGCGTCACCGGGAGGAGCTCGTGCGACGGGTGTCGGATTTCCGCCCGGACATCCTGCTCATGCAGCACCTCGGACACACCGGACTGCGTCGGCAGCACTTCGCGGCCCTGCGCGCAGCCTGTCCTGGTGATTTCATCTACCACGAGGCTGATCCCTACTCGAGGTACCTCCATCCGATCCCTCCCGAAGCGAAGGCGGCAGGCAGGGCCGCGGACGTCGTATTCACCGTGGGGAGCAGCGGGTTCAGCGAGAACTTCCGGAGGGCGGGGAGCGCCGACGTCCGCTGGATCCCCTCGGCCTACGAACCGACGAGGAGTGCCAACTTCGACCGACCGATCCGGAAGGACCGCCCGTACGACGTCGTCATCGTCGCCAATCGGAATCGTCCTCGGCTCCGAGGTCTGCCGGACTGGCGGGAACGCATTCGATTCGTCGAGTTGATGCAGCAGCACTTCGGAGACCGGCTCGCTGTCTTCGGGAGAGGCTGGGAGGGAACGACGGCCAAGGGGCCCGTGCCCTTCGAAGCGCAAGACGAGGCCATCACCTCAGGCTGGGTCAGCGCCAACTGGGATCACTTCGCGGGCGAAGCGTCCTACTTCTCGAACAGGCTGCCCATCTCGTTGGCTGCAGGGTCGATCCATGCGACGACCGAACACCCCGGATACGACGAGATCTTCCCCGCGAGCAGCAGCAGATTCCTGTTGCGCGGACGGACGCCGGAGGCCCTCATCGGTTCCATCGAGCAGGTGCTGGCCGAGACCACCACGAACGACCGCCTCGACTCGATCGCCGCGGGTCGTCGCTTCGCTGACGAGAACTTTCGGCAGGACGATCTCATGGTCCAGATGCTGAACTGGCGCACCCGGTGGATCGACCCAGCGGACGCCCGCGCAGTCTGGGACCGGACGACGGGAGGACGGCTGTGAGGATCGGACCGATCAGTACGCTTCCCCTGCGTGCTTCGCTTCGGATCGAGCGGGGCAAGAACGCCAAAGAGCTCCGCAGGAAGAGTGACGGCCGAACTGCGCCCGGGGGCTGGACACCTCCGCGAAACTTGCTCGGACTCCGTGTGCGCATCGATCCGTACCCCGATCTCGGCCATCAGCTGTCGACGTGGATTGCGGGGTACCTCTGGTCCGCCGATCTCGGGGTGCCGTACCTCGGAGGGGAAGTGACGAAGGACACGAAGGGGCTCTTCGACCTGGCGCAGCTGACCGCTGCCGCACCGTCCGGGAACGTGCTCGAGCAGCGCCTCGCCGCGACTGGGTTCGAGACCGACGATTGGTCGCTTCACGCTCTCCAAGAATCGACGAGCCGTGCAGCACCTCGTTCGAGCCGTCCGTGGATCGGGCGCCTGGCCTTGGACCAGCGTCGCTGGGACCAAACGCCGGCTGCAGAACCGCTCCGACGTGCAGTCCTCGGAGGATACCTCGGCGATCAACTCCGGAGCCTCGAGTCGGAGGCGGACTACATCGCTGTCCACGCCCGCCGCGGCGACATCGGTCCTCAGTCGCATCCCGACCGCTGGATCGGTCTCGACTACTACCAAGGCCTGATCAACGAGATCAGGGGCGTGCCAGCACTCAGCAGCATGCCGATCAGGCTCTTCACGTCGGGAGATGCTGCGGACCTGCGCGACCTGGAGCGCGTCGGAGTGTCGATCAGTGACGGAGGGCAGCGCGATCAGGACTTCATCGAGATCGCGGCAGCTCGGGTGGTCGTAGCGGCACCGAGTTCGTTCGGTTTCCTCGCCGCGCTCGTGTCGCGTGCACCTGTCATCGCCCGGACCCCCTGGTGGCACCATGTGCCCGACTCCGGCCGCTGGCTTGCGTACCAGGCTGACGAAGGCCTTGACATCGCTCGTCTCGGCCGTCTGGTCGCCGGTGCCCCTTCGTGACCTCGAACGGGCGACGCCTCATGGCGGGGGCGTCATGGGTCTACGGGCTGCAACTCCTCACCGTCGTCGTGCAACTCGGCTACGCGGCCCTGACGTCGAGGCTCGCTGCTCCGGGCGTCTTCGGTGCGTACAGCGTTGCGCTCTCCATCGCGGCGCTCGTCAACCTCCTGGGGTCCGGTGGACTGTCGCAGACGGCCGCTCGTGCACCTGATGCGGAACGTTCGTCGACACGGCCCCTCGCGACCTACGCCCTGCTCCTCGGAGTGGCGGCTGCCCTCTTCACCTTGGTCACAGCCGATCTCTGGAGCGCATTCTGGGGCGCTCCGCAGGCCGCCGGTGCTGTTCGTCTCCTCGCCGTGAGCGCGCTGGTGATGCCGTTCCTCAGCCTGAGTACGGGCCTTCTGCGCCGCCAAGGCGCTTTTCGTGAGATGGCGATCGCCACCTTCTGTTCCAACGTCGTCGGAATGGTCGCGGGTGCCGCAGCCGTGCTCCTCTTCCGAAGCCCGGAATCACTCGCCGTGTCCGCAATCATCGGACAGTGGGGCACCCTGCTCTGGGCGGCCACCCGGCTCCGCGGCGCTCTGGTTCCGGGGCGGCTCGCCCTCCGATCGGACAACGTTCGGTTCAGCACCAAGCTCGTCGCAGTATCTGTCTTCCAGTACATCTCCGGCAACGCTCCGCGGTGGAGCGTGAGCCAGTTCGTCGGAGCCGGCGTGCTCGGGGCATGGAACCGGGCAGATGTCCTGTCAACGGTCCCGTTCTCGCAGCTGCAGAACGCGCTGATGCAGGTGATCTACCCGGAATTCCGTCGCTACGAGGTTGGCACGTCGGATGCGAAAGCCGTGTGGCTGGACATGCTGACCCTGGTCGCATGGCTCACCCTGCCAATCGGTGCCGTCATCGCTGGAGTAGGACCGGAAGTCGTCCACCTCGCGCTCGGGCCGGGGTGGGAACTCGCAGGCCAAATCCTGCCGCTGCTCGCGGTGCTGGGAGCCGTGCAACCGTTGATGATCCTCCTCGCCGGCGCCCTCGAGTCCGCGGCGCTGTTCAAAGCGATCTGGCTGTCCGAGGCCGTCGCCTTCGTCATCAGTGCTGTCGGCGTCGCGATGGTCGTGGTCCATCAGCAGTACGTCTTCGCCCTCCTAGCACTCATCGCGGCGATGATCGGTCGGCACGTGGTCCACATCATCCAGGCGCAACGCGTCCGAGCGCTCGGCTTCCGGCAACTCGCGTTCGGGTACGCACAGCCAGCGGGATTCGCCCTGGTTCTCTACGGCTCACTCGTGGTGCTGTTCCACGATTTCGGCGTCGGCCCCGTCCGCGTGGCGGTAGGACTCATCGGCCTTGCTGCCCTCGCTGCATGGGTGGGCTTGACGCGTCGATCCTTCCCGCCACTGGAGATCCTCCACCGCCGGGGGATTCTCGGTCGTCGCGGCGAAGGCGCGCCGTGAGGCTCGGAACCTCCACGGGACGCAAAGGAGTTCGGTCTGGCGGTCTTCGCTGACGCTCGTACGGTAGATTCAGCCGATCAGGGGGCCGAGAGGTCGGATGTTCCGGTTGATCCCTCTCGATCACGAAGGGGCGGCTGTGAAACCGATCTTCCTCGTCTACACCTTCCAGGACGCGGAACACCTCCGGGAACTCGTCGAAGCGCTGTCACCGTACGAAGTGATCGTGCACGTTGACGCGAAGGTCGATCTGTCCCCGTTCGCAGTCGCTGTCGAGGACTGTGCCAACGTCCGAATGGTGAGGGACAGGGTGCAGGTCAACTGGGGTGGCTACTCGCAGGTCCGTGCGATCCGAGCCCTCGTTCGGCACGGACTCGAGTTCGCGGACGACGACGACTACCTCGTCCTGCTCTCCGGGTCTGACTACCCGCTCCGTACCGTCGACCACTTGATTGCCCACCTGGAGGAGCACCAGGGTCGGCAGTTCCTCCGCGCATTCGAAATCTCGGCGAGTGAAGAGAAGTACCGTAGTCAAGTCGACCGGCATCACCACCGTGACATGCGTTTCCTGTCGACCCGGACCGGTAACAAGGCTCTCCGAAAGCTCCGTAACGGGATCATCCGGCTCATCGACGGCCCCTTCAGCGTGAAGCGACCTCCGGCTCTCCCGGGCGGGCTGCGCGTTGGTCACGGCGGTACGCACTTCGCGGTGACAGCATCGTGTCTCCGCGAGATGGAAGCCCTGGTAACGCCGGAAATCGAGCGCTACTTCGCAGCGATATTCTGCCCGGAGGAAAAGTTCTACCAATCCCTGGTCATGTGCACCCGCTTCGCTTCGGCGACGCCAGCAGGCGGCTTCGAGGACTACGTCGGCCCGGGGAACTGGCGATACGCCAACCTTCACCTGATCGACCCGACTCTCATCCGGGTGTTCACCGAAGAGGATTGGCCGGAAGTGGCGTCCTCCGATGCCTTCTTCATCCGGAAGATCGTGACCGGACCGAGCACCGGTCTTCGCACCAAGATCAAGACCGAGCGGCTGACGGCCGCGCGCTCCAACTAACGACGTGAGGACGGGAACCAGTTGCCCAAGAAGGCCTTGATCACAGGCATCACCGGACAGGACGGCTCGTACCTGGCCGAGCTGCTGCTCCGGAAGGGGTACGAGGTGCACGGACTCATCCGTCGTGCGTCCACGTTCAACACCTCGCGGATCGACCACTTGTACGTGGACCCGCACAACCCTGACGCCAAGCTCTTCCTGCACTACGGGGACCTCGGCGACGGTGCGCGGCTCGTCAGTCTCCTCAGCGAGCTGAAGCCCGACGAGGTCTACAACCTCGCGGCGCAGTCGCACGTGCGGGTCTCGTTCGACGAGCCGGAGCACACCGGTGATGTGACCGGTGTCGGCACGATGCGCATGCTCGAGGCCGTCCGGGTGTCCGGCATCCACACGCGCTTCTACCAGGCGTCCTCCTCCGAGATGTTCGGCGCGACCCCGCCGCCGCAGAACGAGGAGACGCCCTTCTGGCCGCGTTCTCCGTACGGTGCCGCGAAGGTCTACAGCTACTGGGTGACCCGGAACTACCGCGAGGCCTACGGGATGTTCGCGGTCAACGGCATCCTGTTCAACCACGAGTCACCGCGTCGCGGTGAGACGTTCGTCACCCGGAAGATCACCCGCGCGGTCGCTCGGATCAAGGCTGGCCTCGAGGACCACGTGTACCTCGGCAACCTCGACTCCGTCCGCGACTGGGGGTACGCCGCTGAGTACGTCGAGGGCATGTGGCGGATGCTGCAGGTCGACGAGCCGGACGACTTCGTGCTGGCGACCGGTGGCGACTTCACGGTCAAGGACTTCCTCACCACCGCGTTCTCGCACGCCGGGCTGAACTGGGAAGACCACGTCCGGTTCGACGAGCGTTACCTGCGACCGAGCGAGGTGGACGCCCTCGTCGGCGACGCCTCGAAGGCCAAGGAGAAACTCGGTTGGGAGGCGACCGTCGACACCGCCGAGCTGGCGAGGATCATGGTCGACGCCGACATCTCCGCCCTCGAGCACGAGGGTCGTCCCTGGATCGACACCGTTCGTCTCGAGAGCTGGAGTTCCTGATGACCACGACCGACTTCACCCCCGGTCCGATCGATCGAGCTGACCGCGTCTACGTCGCGGGACACCGCGGCCTGGTGGGTTCCGCGGTCTGGCGCAAGCTCGAGTCGGAGGGCTTCACCGACGTGGTCGGACGGACCTCCTCCGAGCTCGACCTGAAGGACCGCGGCGCGGTCTTCGCCTTCTTCGCGGACCAGAAGCCGAAGCACGTCGTGCTCGCCGCCGCCAAGGTGGGCGGGATCATGGCGAACAACACCTACCCGCACGACTTCCTGAGCGAGAACCTGCAGATCCAGGTCAACGTGATGGACGCCGCGGTGGAGCACGGTGTCGAACGGCTCGTGTTCCTCGGCTCGTCCTGCATCTACCCGAAGATGGCCGAGCAGCCGATCCACGAGGACGCACTGCTCACGGGCCACCTCGAGCCGACGAACGACGCGTACGCGATCGCCAAGATCGCCGGCATCCTGCAGGTGCAGGCCGTCCGTCGGCAGTTCGGCCGCCCGTGGATCTCGGCGATGCCGACCAACCTCTACGGCCCGGGTGACAACTTCTCGCCGACCGGGTCCCACGTCCTGCCGGCGCTCATCCGCCGGTACGACGAAGCCGCTCGCAGCGGTGCATCAACCGTTGAGAACTGGGGGACCGGGGCGCCTCGTCGTGAGTTCCTGCACGTCGACGACATGGCGGCAGCGGTGTTCCATCTGATGGAGCACTACGACGGTGCTGACCAGGTCAACGTCGGCACCGGGTCGGACGTCACGATCAAGGAGATCGCCGAGACGATCGGCAAGATCGTCGGGTTCGAGGGCGAGACGGTCTGGGACACCACCAAGCCGGACGGGACCCCGCAGAAGCTGCTCGACGTGTCGAAGCTGGCGGATGCCGGTTGGACGGCACAGATCGGCCTCGAGGACGGGCTCCGCAGCACCGTCGACTGGTACCGCGAACACGCGGACTCCGTCCGTCAGTGACGGGTGTGGGACGTACGGAACCGTAGGATCGCCTCATGTCCGACCAGCCCGAGTCGCGACGCACTGCAGTACGCCGGGGGTCCAGGGCCCGGATCGTCCTGTGGGTCGTCCTCGCCCTTGTCCTGCTGCTGATACTCGCCGTCGCCTGGGTCGGTGTCCGCGGCATGCTCGCAAAGGGGCACCTGGAGCGGGCCGTCGGGGACGTCGACACCCTCCGGTCGCAGCTGACCAGTGGTGACACCGGCGCCGCGCAGAAGACCGCGAGGCATCTCGAGGACGAAGCAGCGTCGGCTCGATCACTGACCGGCGACCCCGTGTGGGGCGCAGCACAGTCCGTACCCTTCTTCGGGACCAACCTGCGGGCCGTGCGCGACATCTCGGTGATCGTCGACGACGTCGCCAGCGATGCCGTCAGTCCCGTCGCCGGCGTCATCGACGGCCTCGGGTCGGATTCGTTCGCGCCGAAGAACGGCAAGATCAATCTCCAGCCGATCGAGGACGCGCAGCCGGCGGTCGCCGAGGCCACGAAGACGCTCGAGCAGGCTCGTGCCGACGCGGCGCGGATCGACACCAGTGGAACGCTGTCGCCGGTCACCACCGCCGTGGGACAGCTGCGGAACGCGCTGTCGTCAGCGTCCGAGCAGGCGGTGGCGGCGAACCGCATCGTGCAGCTCGCGCCGGCCATGCTCGGTCACGACGGGCAGCGGCGGTATCTGCTGCTCTTCCAGAACAACGCCGAACTGCGAGCCGGGGGAGGTATCCCCGGTGCGGTGGCGGCGCTCGACGCGAAGGACGGGTCGCTCCGTCTGTCGGCCCAGGCCTCGAGCGGGGACTTCGGGCCGTACGACGAACCGGTCCTGCCACTGACGGCTGACACGCGTGGGCTCTACGGGGAGATCACCGGGGAGTACATGCAGGATGTCACCCTCACACCACGCTTCGACGTGTCGGCAAAGCTCGCGCGGGAGATGTGGAAGCAGAAGTTCGGCCAGCAGGTGGACGGCGTGCTCGCCATGGACCCGGTGACGCTCAGCTTCATCCTCAAGGCGACCGGCCCCGTGCAGTTGCCGACCGGAGACACTCTGACCTCCGACAACGCGGTGCAGCTGCTGCTCAGCGACGTCTACGCCAAGTACCCCGACCCGGCGGTGCAGGACGCCTTCTTCGCGTCCGCCGCCAGCGCGGTGTTCGCCAAGGTCTCTTCCGGCGGGTTCGACGCGAAGGCATTCGTGTCGGCGCTGACGCAGAGCTCTGACGAGGGCCGTTTGCGGCTCTGGAGCGCCGACAAGGCGGAGCAGCGCCGCATCAGCGGGACTCCGGTCGCGGGCGAGCTGCCGACGGCCAGCGTCGACTCGAACCAGTTCGCCGTCTACCTGAACGACGGCACCGGCGCGAAGATGGACTACTACCTCCAGAAGCGCGTCTCCGTTGGCAGTTCGGTGTGCCGGAAGGACGGACGACCGACGTCGGTCGTCGAGATCACCGTGAAGAACGCGGCACCGGCCGATGCCGCGACGACCCTGCCGCGCTACGTCACCGGGGGCGGTGACTTCGGCGTGGAGCCCGGCAAGATCAAGACCCTGCTCGCTGCGTACGCGCCCGAGAACGCGATCTTCCTCGGCGCCACGAAGGACGGCAAGACCACTCCGGTGCAGACAGCGACCGACGGCGGGCACCCGGTGGCCCAGCTGCAGACCCTGCTCGCCCCCGGCGAGAGCCTGACCTACCGCGTCGCGTTCCTCGGCGAGGCGAAGTACGCGAAGGCGGCGGTGCAGGCGGACTCGACTCCTGGCGTCCGGCAGAACGAGACGAAGCCCCTCACGTTCGACTGCGAGCGGCCGCTCACCGCGGGCTGACAACGGAACCTCCGCAAAGCGAACCGCGAGTGTGCCCCCACTCCGAGGGGCAACGCGCCAACCTGTCCGGGCGCGAAGGTCCTTGATCGAACGCACAGTGTGCTCTGGTGCACACCGTTGAGCCCTCTCACCTGGGGTTTCTGTTATGTGAAGCCTCGATGGACCGACGGTAGGGCCGTGTGACGGGTAGTTGGCGCGGATGAACACACGTCGACCAATGAACAAAATCCACGTGATCTGGTATCAAGCTGGGAAACTCCGCTAGATTGAGACAACTTCGCCAAAACAACCGCCATTTCTGTGGCTGGGGTCAACCACCGGCGAACAGCGGGCTCTGGGTGTCAGGGTCTGGATTTTCAGATCTTTAGGGGAACCATTCATGAAGAAGCTCATCGCAGCGGTGGTGCTGGCTGGCGCCGCACTGCTCGCCACTCCGGCCGTCGCCAACGCCGCCGGTTACACGCCTGACTCCGACGTCTCCGTCTCCGGCACTGCCGTCGCCGGTGGCACCGCTTCGGTGAACTTCACCGAGGGCGCGTTCCAGGACAACGAGACCGTCAACGTCCAGGTCACCGGTGCCGGTGCGGTCACGCTCGGCGCGCTGCCGACCACGACCGTCTCGAAGACCTACACGGCCGCTTCGGACGGCTCGCTCGTCGTCAAGGTCACGTTCCCCCAGGGCGCCTCGGGTACCTACAACCTGACCGCCACCGGCGCCACCTCGGGCGTCGTCGGCTTCGCGGCCTTCACCGTCGCTCCGGCTGACGCTGCTGCGGTTCCCGCAGCCGGCGCTGGCAACGGCACCGACGGCACGCTGGCCTTCACGGGTTCGACCGTCTCCGCCCTGGCCCTCTGGGTCGCCGGCGGCGCAGTCGTCCTCGGTGGTGGCCTCCTGCTGGTCCGCGGCTCGGTCCGCCGCCAGCGCGAGTCCGTCTGAGTCTCGACACACTGAGCGAAGCCCCCGGAGCATCTGCTCCGGGGGCTTCTTCGTGTCCGGGGATCGTCCTCAGTGACGCCGGGCCGCACGGCTGAGCAGCAGCACGCCCACCACGGCCCCCAGGAGCGCCCCCACGCCGTTCGCGACGACGTCGTCGATGGTCGCGGTGCGGGCGGGCAGGAACAGCGCCTGACCGGTCTCGATGCACGTGCTGATGACGAGCCCCGCGGCGATGGCGGCCCACCACCAGCGGGCACCGGCGAGCAGCACCACGAGCAAGCCGAGCGGCACGAAGTAGACCACGTTCGCCAGGGACTCCACGGTGGCGTAGTCGATGCGCTCCGGCAGGCCGTGCCGGTGCGCGGCTGCGAGGACTCGGTTGAGCCACGGGGCCCCTGCGGCGTCGACGGGGGAGCCCCAGAACCCGACGAGCGCCAGGGCGACGCCGTAGGCGATCGCCAGCCCCGTCGCGAACCGACGGCTGCGCCAGGTGGCCGGGGCGCGGTCGTCGACGCGGGGCTTGTCGGAGGTCACGTGCCGACGCTAGCGAGTCGCGCCTCCAGGCAGGTGTCCGCACCATCTCGTTCCCCGATTCCGGCGATCCGGAAAACGAGTACCCCGATCCTGACGCTGTACCCCGGAAGTGCGACGCACCTGCCCGGAAATCCGGGGTTGCCCGATGGACGGCATTGACGGAACCCGTGAATCCACGGGCCTGGCTGGCGATCCCCTCGGCACTTCTCGTAGCGTTCTGGTGTCAGCAGATGTACCCCGGATCGTGAAGGAGAGCGACATGAGCATCACCGTGAACAACGCGACGCAGGCCGAGGTCACCCTCGACACCGACACCGTGGACACCATCGCGATCCTCGAGGCCGATGCAGCGCTCTCCTCGCGCCCCAAGCGCGCCAAGGTCACCTGGGTGCAGGAAGACCAGGGCGAGTGGATCGCCGGCTACGGCGGGTACTTCGGCGGCAGCGTCGACAAGCGCGACGACCGCTACGTGGCCTCCGACACCTTCGGGCTCGTCGTGGGCGAGTTCTCCTCCCTCGAAGAGGCACAGACCAAGCTCGAGGACCAGCTGCACGTCATGCTCCCGCCGGTCATCCGGCCGGTCGAGTGACGACGACGGACACCAGCTCCACCGGCGTCGATCGCGACGCCCGCACCACCCGGAACCACCGGCACCACCCAGTACGCAGCACAGCACGAAGGAGCAGCACCATGAGCACGACCGTCGCCCACCGCCAGCAGGCCGAGGTGACCCTGGACACCCAGACGATCGAGGTCATCGCCGAGATCGAGGCCCAGGTCGTGGCTCCCGTGCAGGCAGCCCCCGTCCGCATCTCGTGGGCCCAGGCCGACACCGGTCTGTGGGTCGCGAACTACGGCGGCTACTACGGCGGCACCGTCGACCGCCAGGGCACCCACTTCTTCGTCTCCGACACCTTCGGTGAGTACGTCGGGGACTTCCGGTCCCTCGACGAAGCGAAGGCGCGTCTGTCCGAGCGCCTGCACGTGCTGCTGCCGGACGTGATCCGTCCGACCGCGTGATCCACTGCTGATCGCTCGCTGATCCTCGAACCCCCGCCGGCCTGCCGGCGGGGGTTCTTCCGTGCGCCCGGGGCGCGAACGGGTCGCGACGACGGGCCGTGGCGCGCCGTGACGTGCCGGGCTGCGGCGTGACCCCTGAACGAGTGGTCCCCCCTATTGGGGACCCTGATTGTCCCCACCCGAACACGAGGAACTGCCAGGATCAACCTGGCGCCAACGACCGTTCTCCCTGATCCTCCGGTCGGTCTCGGTGCCCGCATCGTCTCGACCCGAAAGTGATCATGCAGCGTACGAACCCGGGCACCGCTGTGCCCAGAAGCCGTCCCGGCCTGCGCGCCGTCGCCATGCTCGGCGCCGCGCTCCTCGCCGGCGTCGGTCTGACCCAGGCCGTCGTGGCCGACCCCGCCGCCGCAGCCGGCGCGTTGTCCTGCGACCAGAACACCCTGTACGGCATCAACACCGCCGCGAACCAGCTCGCCGCCATCGACGCCACCACCGGTGCCGTCACGAACGTCACGAGCATGGCGCCGGGCGACAACGCCCTCGCGGTCGCCCGCAACGGTGTCGCCGCGTACGCGTCGATCAACAACGGCAACACGATCACCGGGTACGACGCGGTGAACGATGCCCGGATCGCCGACGTGACCGCCGCGGACCCGAACGGCAGCCACCAGCTGCTCCGCGGTGCGATCAACCCGGCGACCGGCATCTACTACTACGCGAGCGGCGCGAACCCCGCGTACCTCGGTGCGTACGACACGAAGACCGGCGCGAAGATCGGCCAGGTCGGCACCATCGGCAACCTGCTCACCAACAAGAACGGTGACATGGCGTTCAGCACCCGCGGGCTGCTGTTCGTCGTCACCGGCAACGAGATCCGTCGCGTCGACACCGAGACGGTCCCGACGACCGCGGGCACCACGGCTCTGACCACCTCGAAGGTCGCGACCCTTCCGATCGACGCGAGCACGAGCGGCAGCCCCGGCATCGCGTTCTCGTCCGACGGCTACCTGTTCGCCTCGGTCGGCTCCGCCATGTACAAGATCGATCCGGGTTCGGGCGCGCAGGTCAGCACGTTCACGATCGCGAACGGCTACGCACCGAGCGACCTGGCGTCCTGCAACTACGCCAACACCCTGGCGGCGCAGTCGAGTGTCGATCAGCGGTGGAGTCCGTCCGACCAGTTCGGCCTGGCGGTGACCGGCGGCGGCGTCTCGACGGGCAACACGGCCACCACCAACGGCACGGCCGCCGGCACCCAGCCCCAGAAGGCGGGCGCGGTCCTGTCGACCCCGAACAAGACCTACACGGCCCGCCAGACGGCGGTGGGCACCACCGACCCGTCGAACTACACGACCACGTGGAAGGCCGTGAACCTGAACAGCGACGCGGTCGTCGCCAGCGGCACCGGCACCACGGGGACCTTCACGTTCCCGGCGGCCACCACCGCGGACGGCACGGACGTCCTGGTCACCTTCACGAACACGCTGCAGGCCACGCACGTCACCACCAGCAGCGACACCGCCACGACCCCCACGGGCACGGCGCTGTCGGTGCCGGCTGCCTCGGGCGTGCTCGCGAACGACCAGGGGACCGGCCTGTCCGTGGTCTCGAACACGACGCCGGCCCACGGCACCGCCACGGTCGCGGCCGACGGCTCGTACACGTACACCCCGGCCGGCGGGTTCTCCGGCTCGGACACGTTCCAGTACACGGCGAAGGACTCGTCGGGGCAGACCTCGACCAGCACCGTGACCGTCACCGTCGCACCGAAGGGCTCCGACGACGCCTACAGCGTGCACGCGGGCACCGTGCTCACGGTGGACGCCGCGGAGGGCGTCCTGACGAACGACCGCGGGTCGGACCTGACCCTCACCGGTCACGGTCGGCCGTCGCACGGTCTGGTGAAGATCGGCCCCGACGGGTCGTTCTCCTACGGCGCCGACAAGGGGTACTCCGGCCCGGACTCGTTCACGTACACCGCGAAGGACGGCTCCGGCGCGACTGTCACCGCGACGGTGCGGCTCACCGTCCTGCCGACCGCGACGGCCGATGGCGTCACCGCGACGGCCGGGTCATCGACGACCGGCAACGTGCTCGACAACGACCTGGGCACCGGCCTGACGGTCACGGGCAACAGCACCCCCGCCCACGGCTCGGCGACGGTGCGTCCGGACGGCTCGTACTCGTACACCCCGGCAGCCGGGTTCTCCGGCACCGACTCCTTCACGTACACGGTGACCGACGGCAGCGGCGGGACCGACACCGTCACGGTGACCGTGCAGGTCGCCCCGGCCGCGCAGGACGACACCGTCAAGGTCGCGGCGGGCGGCACCGCCACGGCCGACACCCGGGCGACCGGCGTGCTCGGCAACGACTCCGGCACCGGGCTCACCGTGGCGTCGAACACGTCCCCCTCGCACGGTGCGCTGACGCTCGACAAGGCCACCGGCACGTTCACGTACACGCCGGCCGAGGGGTACTCCGGCCCCGACGCGTTCACGTACACGGCGGTCGACGGCTCCGGTTCGCCGAGCACCGCGACCGTCACCATCACGGTCAACCCGACCATCGGCGCCGACACCGCGTCGACGGACTCCGGCGCCCCGGTGACGATCGACGTGCAGGCCAACGACCGTGGTGCGGACCTCGAGACCACGATCGTCACCGGTCCGTCCCACGGCACGGCCGTCGTCGCTGCGGACGGCTCGGTCGAGTACACGCCGACCGCCGGAGCGTCCGGCATCGACTCGTTCACCTACACGGTGACCGACGGCAGCGGAGTCACCACCGGTGCGGCGCCCGTCACGATCACCGTGCGACCCGTCGCGACCGCCGACACGGTGTCGACCCGGGCCGACCAGGCGCTGACCATCGACGCCGCCACCCTGACCGGCAACGACCGGGGCACGGGGCTGACCGTGACCGACGTGACCGCAGGCGGGGCCGCCGGCGGCGCCGGCAGCGGCACCGGCAACAGCACCGGCGAGACCGGCACCGGCACCGGCGAGACCGGCGCCGCCCGCGGCACCGTCACGCTCGACCGTGCCACCGGCCGCGTCGTCTACACCCCGGCCGACGGCTTCTCGGGCACGGACACCTTCACCTACACGGTGGTCGACGGAGCAGGTCGCTCCACCACCGGTACCGTCACGGTCGTCGTCGGCCCCCGCGCCACGGCCGACACCGCCACCGCCACCGCCGGCTCGACGCTGACCGTCGCGAAGGGCGACGGCGTGCTCGCGAACGACCGGGGCACCGGCCTGACCGCGACCGTCGACCAGCAGCCCGCACACGGCACGGTCGAGCTCGCCGCGAACGGCTCGTACACGTACACGCCGAAGGACGGCTTCTCGGGCACGGACACCTTCACCTACACGGCGACGGACCCCGCCGGCCGCACCACCACCGGCACCGTGACGGTCACGGTCCGCCCCGGCACGGAGCCCGACACCGTCACCGTCGCGGCGGGCGGCAGCACCACGGTCACCTCCGGCGCCCTGACGGGCAACGACCACGGCACGGGCCTGACCGTCGTGTCCGTCACCGACGGCAAGAACGGCACCGCGACCCGCAACGACGACGGCACGATCACGTACACGCCGAAGGACGGCTTCTCCGGCACGGACACCGTCACCTACACGGTGACGGACCCGTCGGGCACCACGAACACCGGCACCGTGACGGTCACCGTCACCCCGGTCGCCGGTGGCGGGTCGACCTCGGCCGAGGCCGACGCCACCACCACCGTGCCGGCCGGCACCGGACTGCTCGACGGTGCGAAGGGCACCGACCTGGCGGTCACCGACCACACCAAGCCCTCGCACGGTGACGTGACGGTCGACGAGGACGGCTCGTACACGTACAAGCCCGAGCCGGGTTACTCCGGCCCGGACGAGTTCGACTACACGGTCACCGACGGCTCCGGCGGGACGACCACGGGCACCGTGACGATCGTCGTCGCCCCGAAGGCCGTCGCGGACACCGCGACGACGAGCGCAGCGACCCCGGTCGACGTCGCCGTCACCGGCAACGACTCGGGCTCGAAGCTCGCCGTCACCGCCGTGTCGAAGCCGGGCCACGGCACCGCCACGATCACCGGCAGCACGACGGCAGGCGGAACCGGCGGCGGCGCAACCGGCCCGACCGGTGCCAGCTCGGTCACGTACACGCCCGCCGACGGGTTCTCCGGCACGGACACGTTCACCTACACGGTGACCGACCCGACCGGCGGCACCGCGACGGCGACCGTCACCGTGACCGTCACGCCGACCGCGGTCGCCGACGCCCTGCGCACCGCGGCCAACACCGCGCTGCCGATCAGCGGCGCGACCCTGACCGGCAACGACCGCGGCACCGGCCTCGCCGTCACGGCGCACGGCCGCGCCGAGCACGGCACCGTGACCGAGGGCACCGAGCCCGGCTCGCTCGTCTACACCCCGGCGAAGGGCTTCTCCGGCGCGGACACGTTCGAGTACACGGTGACCGACGGCGCCGGACGGACCTCGACCGCGACGGTCACGGTCGTCGTCGGCGTCGCCGCGGTCGACCACTGGCACACCATGTCGACGAACCGCAGCATGCGCATGACCGCCGACAAAGGCGTGCTGGTCGGTGACTCCGGTCGTGGGCTCTGGGCCGCCATGGAGACGAAGCCGTTCAACGGCACACTGTCGCTCGAGAAGGACGGCTCGTACGTCTACACGCCCACGTCGAACTGGTCCGGTCGTGACTGGTTCACCTACTCGGCCAACGACGCCGACGGCACCGCGGCGTTCGCCCGCGTCGTCATCGACGTCGCCCCCGCCGCGAAGGACGACAAGGCCACGACCACGGCCGGCAAGACGGTCCGGGTCGCCGGCCACGGCGTGCTCGGCAACGACCACGGTGACGCCCTGACGGTCGTCGCGGTGGGTCAGGCCCGTCACGGCACGGCCTCCATCGCCGCCGACGGCACGTTCGTCTACACCCCGGCGAAGGGCTTCTCGGGCACCGACACCGTCACGTACCGTGCGCAGGACTCGATGGAGCAGCAGGTCGACGCCACCGTCACGATCACGGTCGGCATCGCCGCGGCGGACGACTCCGGGCACACCGTGTCCGGCACACCCGTCACCCGCGACGCCCGCCACGGCTTGCTCGCCGACGACCAGGGCACCGGCCTCACGGCGGCCCCGGCCCGGAAGCCCGCCCACGGCACCGTGACGATCCAGCGGAACGGCGCGTACGTCTACACCCCGGCCGCCGGCTTCACCGGCACGGACACCTTCACCTACACGGTGACGGACGCCTCGGGGCAGACGGCCACCGCCACCGCGACCATGACCGTGGTCGCCGCGGCGGTCGCCACCGACGACTCCGCCACGGGGATCGTCGGACACCGGGTCGTCGTGGATCCGCTCGACAACGACTCCGCCTCCGGCGGCGCCACGTTCGAGCCGGGCACGCTGCACCTGCTCCACCCCGAGTCCGGCACACCGACCGACCGCGTGGTCGTCGCCGACCAGGGCACGTGGACCATCCGCGACGGCCGGGTCGTCTTCACCCCGCAGGAAGGCTTCACCGGAACCACCTTCGTCGGTTACGAGGTCACCGACAGCGCGGGACAGACGGTCACCGCGACCGTCACGGTCACGTTCCCGACCGGGCTCGCCGCGATCGTCCACGGCACCGAACTCGCCTTCACGGGCGTGACCGGGCTGGTCGGCCTCGGGCTCGCGGCACTCGCGCTCATGCTGGCGGGCGTGCTCCTGGTGACCCGACGACGGATCGCGGTCCGCGTCGCGCCGGGCATCCGCCGCAGCGCACGTCCGTAACAGGGCACCGGACTGGAGGCCCGGATCACCGCAGCAGACCCGCTGCGGTGATCCGGGCCTCCTGTCCGCGCGTGGGGCGCGACCGCCTACGCGACGGGCGCGATGAGCTGCGGTCCGTCGTTCCGCACGCTGTTCACCGTGCGGGAGACCTCGTACTGCTCCAGGCCCGCGGCCACCGTCAGCGACTCGTGGTCGAGCAGGGCCAGCAGGTCGTCGGCGTGCAGGTCGCCGCCGAGCCAGTCGTCGTAGCCGTCGGGCGTCAGGAACGCGGGCATGCGGTCGTGGACCTCGCCCGGGGCGACGTGGGCGTCACGGGTGATGATCGCGAGCGACAGGCGCCACTTGTCCGGGTCGCCCTCGGGCTTCGTGGGGTCGGGCCATGCGCTCACGACGCCGGCCATCGCCAGGGCGCCGCCTGGTTCGTGCACGAAGTGGGGTTCCTTGCCGTCCTCGCGCACGACCCACTCGTAGTACCCCTGCGCCGGGACGATGCAGCGGTTCGTGGCGAAGGCCCGCTTGAACATGCCGCTCGTCGCGACGGTCTCGATGCGGGCGTTGATCGGCTTCGGGCGCTGCTTCTGGAAGTCCTTCGCCCAGCTCGGCACGAAGCCCCAGCTGATCTGCGGCAGCTCGCGTTCGCCGTGCCGCTGGCGGACGGCGTACACGGGGTCGGTCGGGGCGACGTTCCAGCTCGGGGCGAGGCCGGGGTGCACCTCGCCGGTGTCCTCGTCGACGTGCTCGGTCCGGGCGGCGAGCTCGCCCATGAGCTCGGGCAACAGATCGGCCGTGGTGTCGGAGACGACGAACCTTCCACACATGCGCCCAGTGTGCCCGTCGCCGCCGACAGTGGTGCGCGTCGGGGCGCGCCGTTCACGCTTCGCGAGCAGGAATGGTCGAGTGCCCGACGGCGACTCGACCGCTTCTGCTCACGAAGTGGGGCGTGCGGGCGTCTCGGGTGCGGGTGCGGGTGCGGGGTCGAGGGACTCGGCGGCCAGGCGGGCTCGTTCGGAGCGGCCGAGGCGGACGACGTACTCCGACAGCCCGATCGTGTACACCGCGATCAAGAGCGCCTGGAACCCGCTGGCGGCCCCGAGGACGAACGCCCCGAGGACGGCGACGAGCCCCGAACCGAGCAACGGTGCGACGCGGGCGAGCATGCCGATCAACCCCCGCCGCAGCAGGACCGTATCGGTGCGGACGATGTCGCGGTGCTCCGGCAGGACCGGCACCGGCCGACGCTGCACGTACAGCTGCGTGGCTCCCCGGGCGGCGAGCTGCCACGAGGGCCGCACCTGCCGACCGTTGATCGTGGTCGAGGGGTCCGGCGGCTGCCACGTCGGGATGCACGCGAAGGTGAGCAGTCCGACGCCGAGTGCCAGCAGCACCATCGCGACCACGCTGCGGACCGGAGTGGTCCCCGTCCAGCCGACCCGGGCCTCCAGGACGGCCATGCCGACCAGCGCGACGACCGCCGCGATGCCGGACCACAGGGCAGCACGGCGGACGCGTGCCGGATCCAGCACGTCCGTGACGTGCCGGCGGAAGACCTGCCAGCCGAGCGTGAACATCAATCATGTCTACCCGCCGCTGGTGCGGGGTGCCCGCGCGCTTTGCGTTCAGTGAGCAGAAGATGTCGGGTGCTGGCGGGGGACTCGACATCTTCTGCTCACTCGATGCACGGCGCACCCGCAGCCCCCACCCGGACACGCCCGAGCGCCCTGCGCCCGGAGCCGCCGCACCCGCCACGTGGTGCTGCCGCTCAGGATTCGTCCAGGCGAGCACGGTGACCTCGGACCATGAGTCTCGACATCGTCTACACCGCCGCCGCCCACGCCACCGGAGGCGGCCGCGACGGGCACGTCCGCAGCGAGGACGACCGGCTCGACCTCGACACCCGCCCGCCCAAGGAGATGGGCGGCAGCGGCGAGGGCACCAATCCCGAGCAGCTCTTCGCCGCCGGGTACGCCGCGTGCTTCCTCGGCGCCCTGCACGCCGCCGGCAAGGAGCTCGAGGTCGACACCACCGGCGCCGAGGTCTCCGCCGAGGTCGGCATCGGCGGCACCGGCAACGGCGCCTTCGGCCTCGCCGTGGAGCTCGACGTCTACGCCCCGAACGCCCCGCAGGAGCAGCGCCAGCGCCTGGCCGAGCGTGCACACGAGATCTGCCCGTACTCGAACGCCACCCGCGGCAACATCACCGTCACGCTGTCCATCGTCGACTAGCGTTCGGCCGGTGGTCACCGACACGACGCGCTGCCCCTGCCTGAGCGGCAACCCCTACGGCGAGTGCTGCGGCCCCCTGCACGCCGGGGCCGTCGCACCGACCGCGGAACGGCTCATGCGCTCCCGCTTCAGCGCCTTCGCGCTGGGCCTGCCGGAGTACCTGCTGCTCACCTGGCACCCGCGCACCCGTCCGGCGGGTCTCGAGTTGGACCCGACCCAGCGCTGGACCCGGTTGGACGTGCTGGCGACCAGCTCGGGAGGCCCGTTCGACTCCCACGGCACCGTCACGTTCCGCGCGTGGTGGCGTTCCGACGACGAGCGCGGCACGCTCGAGGAGACGAGCGACTTCGTCCGCGAGCAGGGACGATGGTTCTACGTGGACGGCGTGGTCGCCTGACGACTGCGCACCACGCCAGCTGACAGGAGCCCACATGCCCGCACGCGACCTCACCCGCTTCGGCGACCGGACCACGGCCGCCGAGGTCGTCGACGGCCTCGACCTGTCGGGGCGCACCGCGGTCGTCACCGGTGCTGCGTCCGGCATCGGCGTGGAGACCTCCCGAGCGCTCGCCGGAGCCGGAGCGCGCGTGACGCTCGCGGTGCGGGACGTCGATGCCGGCCGACGGGTGGCGGACGACATCGCCCGGACGACCGGGACGGAAGCACCGGCCGTCGTGGAGCTGCACCTGGACCGTCCGGCTTCCGTCGAGGCCTTCACCGCAGCGTGGTCGGGGCCGCTCGACGTGCTCGTCGCCAACGCGGGCATCATGGACGCGCCCGAGTCGTACACGCCCGCCGGGTGGGAGTCGCACTTCGCGACCAACCACCTCGGGCACTTCGCCCTCGCGCTCGGGCTGCACGACTCCCTGGCCGCCTCGGGTTCGGCACGGATCGTCTCGGTGTCGTCGAGCGGCCACGGTGGTTCGCCCGTCGTGTTGGACGACCTGTTCTTCCGCCGGCGCCGCTACGAGCCCGGACTCGCGTACGGGCAGTCGAAGACCGCCAACGTGCTGTTCGCCGTCGCTGCCGGCCGCCGGTGGGCCGCCGACGGCATCACCGCGAACGCCCTCATGCCCGGCGGGATCTGGACCGGGCTGCAGAAGCACTGGGACCCGGAGGTGCTGGCCGCCACGAAGATCGCCGCGGCCGACGCCGTGAAGACCCCGGAGCAGGGAGCCGCGACCTCGGTCCTGCTCGCCACCGCACCGGAACTCGACGGGGTCACGGGCCGGTACTTCGAGGACTGCCACGAAGCGTCGGTGGTGGAGCGGATCGAGGACGGCCTGCACGGCGCGCTGCCCTGGGCCCTCGATCCGGACCAGGCCGATCGGCTGTGGGACGTCTCCGTCGCGCTCCTCGACGCCGAGGCGCGATCCCGCCGCTGATCGAGGGCTGCCGGCGCCGGCTAGCTGCCGATGACGGCGGGCAGGTCGACCGCGGTGCGCATCGCCCGGCGGACCCCGGCCTCGTCCGGCAGCAGCTCGTCCTCGTCACCGGTCAGGAAGAACCGGATCTGCCCGATCGCCTGCTCGGTGAGCATGTCGAGGCCGTTCAGCACGCGGCCCCCGGCGTCGGTCCAGCGGCTGGCGACCGCGGTGGGCCACGGTTCGTAGGCGACGTCGAACAGCACGGCGTCCGGCCCCGACGGCCGGAACTCGAGCGGGTCGGCGGCGCCACCCGGCAGCGTCGAGAGGACGAACCCGTGGTGCGTGCCGGCGAGTTCGGTCAGGGGATGCACCTCGAGCGTCACCCCGAGCCGGACGGCCAGGTCGACCAGCGCACGGGTCTTCGCGGTGTCGCGGACGAACACCCGGACGAGCGACGCCCCGAGCCGGACGGCAGCGGTCAGGGCGCTCGCCGCGGTGGCTCCGCCGCCCAGGATCGTGGCCTCGCCGGGAAGGTGTCCGAGTGCCTCGACCGGGCGGACGAGCCCCTGCACGTCGGTGTTCGCGCCGGCTCGGACGATCGTGGAGCCCTCGTGGCGGAACGCGACCGTGTTGGCGACCCCGAGCTCGTCGACGAGCGGGGTGGTGCGGTCGAGCAGTGGCAGCACCTCGCGCTTGAGCGGCATCGTGAGGCTCAGCCCACGCCATTCCGGACCCAGCCCCGCGACGAACGCGGCGAGCTCGCCGGACGCGACCTCGTGCCTCCCGTAGGTGAAGGGCAGGTCGAGCGCATCGTAGGCCGCAGCGTGGAGCGTGGGCGAGAGCGAGTGCGCGATGGGGGAGCCGAGCACCGCGAGGTGCGTGCGGCCTGGATCGGTGAACGCCACGGTCACCCAGCCTAGCCAGCCGTTTTCCTGCGCACCCCGTTAGGTTAGGCTACCCTTCGTGAACCGTTCTCCCTTGCGTCTCCGACGCGTGCTCGCCGCAGCCGGCGCCGTCGTCGCAGCGTCCCTCGTCCTCGCCGGCTGCGCGTCCGGCTCCGGCTCCTCGACCGACTCGGCGTCGTCGGGGTCCTCCGACGCCGCGTTCCCGGTCTCGATCACGACCGGCCTCGGCACCACCACCATCGAGTCGGCGCCGAAGCGCGTCGTCGCGCTCGGGTGGGGCGACGCCGAGACCGCGCTCGAGCTCGGTGTGCAGCCGGTCGGTGCGAGCGACTGGCTCGCGTTCGGCGGCGACGGTGTCGGTCCGTGGCTCAAGGGTGCGTACGACAAGTCGCCGAAGATCATCCAGACGCTCGAGCCGAGCTACGAGGACATCCTCAAGCTCAACCCCGACGTGATCCTCGACGTGAAGTCCTCGGGTGACAAGGAGCGGTACGACAAGCTCTCCGCGATCGCACCGACCGTGGCGATCCCGAAGGGCGGCGCGAACTACCTCGCGTCGACCGAGCAGCAGACGACCATGATCGCGAAGGCGCTCGGCAAGGAGTCCGAGGGCAAGAAGCTGCTCTCCGGCCTCGACGACGCCTACGCCGCAGCACGCAAGGCGCACCCGGACTTCGAGGGCAAGACGGCCGTCGTCGGTGCCTACAGCTCCGAGGGCTTCGGGGCGTACGCCTCCACGGACAGCCGTTCGACCTTCATGCGGAACCTCGGCTTCGAGATCCCGAAGGCCATCGACGAGCAGGCCGGCAAGGAGTTCTCCGTGCACCTGTCCGACGAGAACCTCGACCTGCTCGACGCCGACCTGACGCTGATCCTGCCGATCTACGTCGACGCGTCAGAGGCCTCGTCGAACAAGCTGTTCCAGAAGGTGCCGTCGGTCGAGGCCGGACACTCGATCGTCTTCGACGACAAGGACGTGTCGTCCGCGTTCTCGATGGGCACCACGGCTGCGATCGAGTGGGCGCTCGACAAGCTGCCGGCGCAGTTCGAGGAGAAGCTCGGCTAGGGCAGGTCATTGCTGCTGGCCGGTTCTGCTGGTCAGCACCGCTGGTCAGCACCGCGAAAGCGACAGGGTGCCGCCGATGTTCGGTGGCACCCTGTCGCTTTCGCAGTTCGGGGGAGGGTGAGCTGGGCTAGACGCCGATGGTGGAGCCCAGCAGCGCGAAGAGCAGCGCGATCAGGGGGAGCGTGCCCTGCTTGAACGCGGAGTTGACGTACTTGCGACCCGAGCCGACCAGGATCACCGCGGCACCGAGCATGCTCGCGGTCGAGAACACCACGAGGGTCCAGCCGCTCACGGTGTTGCCGGCCAGCACGAGCACGACGCCGAGGATCGCCCCGATCGCCAGGAACAGGTTGTAGAAGCCCTGGTTGAAGGCGAGCGAACGGGTCGCCACGGCTTCGGTCTCGGAAGCGATGCCGAAGATCCGGCGCGCTTGCGGACTGGTCCAGATGACCGATTCGAGGAAGAAGATGTACACGTGGATGAGGCCCGCGAGGACCGCACAGACACCCGAGATCACCAGCAGGACCGACATGTGCACATTCTCGCAGCAGCGGGCCGGGTTCCGCTGCACGTCCGCCAGTAGGCTCGGACCATGAACGACGACGTCACCCTGTCCGAGGCCGACGCGAACGCCGTCGACGAACTGCGGAGCATCCGGCAGAGCATCGACAACATCGACGCCGCCGTGATCCACATGCTCGCGGAGCGTTTCAAGTACACGCAGCGCGTGGGGCACCTGAAGGCCGAGTCGGGCATGCCCGCCGCCGACCCGGACCGCGAACGGATCCAGGTCGCACGGCTCCGCTCGCTCGCCGCCGACTCCCACCTCGACCCCGCCTTCGCCGAGAAGTTCCTCAACTTCATCGTCGCCGAGGTCATCCACCACCACGAGCGCATCGCGGGCCGCGACGAATGAGCGCCGAGCTGCCGTCGCTGCTCATCGGGTCGTACACGGCGACCGGTGGCGGCAACGCCACGGGCATCTCCCTGGTCGACGCCGGGCCGGTCGGAGCTGTTCCGGCACCCCGGACCGTCGCGGTGCTCGACGACCCCTCGTTCCTCGCCGTCTCGGGTGACCGGGTCTACGCGGTCTCCGAGACGAACGACGGTGCCGTGTCGGCCTTCCGGCTGCAGGGTGGCGCACTCGAGCACCTGTGGGACGGCCCCGCCGGTGGGGACGCCCCGTGCCACGTGCGGGTCGATCCCTCGGGCGCGCTCGTCGTCACGAACTACGTCTCGGGCACGGTCACGGCGATCTCCCTCGCGCCGGCCGAGTCACACGCCGCCTCGGTGACCGCCAGCGACGGCGTGGTGCTGCACGGGGACGCCGACCAGCGCTCGGTGCCGGCCGAGGCCGTCGCGGTCGCCGTGCTGCCCGATGCCACGGGCCCTGACGACGACCGCCAGGACGGCCCGCACGCCCACCAGTCGATCGCCACCCCGGACGGCACGGTGCTCGTCGCCGACCTCGGCGGCGATGCCCTGCACGAGTTCCGCGTCACGGTGTCGGCCGACGGGGTCCCCGCCATCGAGGCACTCCGCGTGCACCACGTGACCCCCGGCGCCGGCCCGAGGCACATGGCCTGGATCGACGGTGACCTGCTCGTCGCCGGTGAACTCGACGGGCGTGTGCACCGCCTGCGCCGCGACGACTCCGGGTCGTTCGTGACGATCGCCGCCGTGCCGACGTTCGACGGTGCGGTGGGGGAGTCGCTGCTCAGCCACATCGAGGTCGACGAGGCCGGCCGCGTGTACGTGGCGGTGCGCGGGCGTGACCTGCTCGTGGTGCTCGACGCGCGTGACGGCGGGCTCGCCGTCGTCGGGTCGGTGTCCTGCGGTGGGGTCTGGCCGCGGCACTTCGCTCGCGTGCCCGGGTTCGTCCTGGTGGCGAACCAGATGTCCGACGCCGTCGCCGTGCTGCCGCTCGACGCCGAGGGCATGCCCGGCGAAGCCGTCGCACAGATCCCGGTCGGCACCCCGACCTGCGTCGTCCCGCTCTGACGCCGGCGTGTTCGTGCCCGCGTGACGCCGGCGTGTTCGTGTGACGCCCCGAAGTCGTCGAGAAGCCCCCGAATTCGGCGGCGTCTCGACGACACCGCGGCGTGCGAGCGAGACGACGGCGTGTTCGGAGCCGCAGCGCGCTAGAACTCGATCAGGTTCTCGAACGGGCGGCCCTCGGCCAGCGCGGCGACCTGCTTGCGCATCAGCTCGATCGACCGCGGCACGCTCAGGTCGGTGTTGCCGCCGACGTGCGGGGTGAGCACGGTGTTCGGCGTCGTCCAGAGCGGGTGTCCGGCGGGCAGGGGCTCCGGGTCGGTGACGTCGAGGGCCGCGAACAGCCGCTCCGACCGCAGTTCGGCGACCAGGGCGTCGGTGTCGACGACCTTGCCGCGCGCCACGTTCACCACGAGGGCGCCGTCCGGCAGCGCCGCGAGCAGCTCCGCGTCGACCAGGCGTTCGGTCTCGGCGGTGAGCGGCGCGATGAGCACGAGCACGTCGGTCGTCGGGGCGAGCTCGGGCAGCTCGCCGAACGCGTGCACGTGCCGGCCGTCCTGCTCGCGAGCGGTCCGGGCGACCACCGTCACCTCGGTGCGGAACGCCTCGAACCGGGTGGCGATCGCGGACCCGATCGCCCCGTAGCCGACGACGGTCACCCGGCGGTCGGCGAGCGATCGGGTCTCGCGGGCGTCCCAGACGCCGTTGGCACGGTCGACCTGGAACGCCGAGATCTCACGGAGCGACGTCAGCGCGAGGCCGACCGCGAGCTCGGCGGTCTCGTCGTCGTGGATGCCGCGACCGTTCGCCAGCTGCGCGTGACCGGGTACGTGCGGGACGGCGTGCTCGTACCCGGCGCTCGGCAGCTGCAGCAGCTGGAGCTCGGGCAGGTCGTGCACGAACTGCCAGCGGTGCCGCCCCTCGAAGTAGAACGGCAGGAACGTGATCGCGACGTCGTCCGGGCGACCGTACGGCGACTCGACGTCCCAGACGTCCAGCTCGATCCCGTCCGGCACGGGGCCGAACCGGTCGACGAGCTCGGCGAAGGGCAGGGTGACGATCGGCATCCGCGACCCGGGCCTAGGCGTCGGTGCGCGGCGAGAAGGCACCGTCGGAGTCGAGCGGCCCGCGGCCGACGTACCCCTCGGTGACGTCCTCGACGATCACGTCGCCGAAGCGCGCCGGCAGCGTCGCGGCGTGGGTGCCGCGCAGCTCGTCGACCGTGGCCTCGAACGCGCCCTGGACCTCGAGCGTGCTCGACGTCGCGTCGGTCACGCCGATGCGCAGCACCGGGAAGCCCCGGCCGTCGCACATGCCCTGGAACCGGACGTCGTCCTCGCGGCGGACGGTCACGATGACGCGACCGGTCGACTCGGAGAACAGCGCCGTCGCGGTGTCGATGCCGTCGCGGGTTTCGAGCTCGTCGAGGACCACGCGGGCGCCGATGCCGAAGCGGAGCACGGACTCGGCGAGCGACTGGCCGAGGCCGCCGTCCGCCAGGTCGTGTGCGCTGGTGAGCAGCTGCTCGCCGGACGCCGCGTACAGCAGCTCGGCGAGGGCCTTCTCGCGCTCGAGGTCGACCGCCGGCGGACGCCCGCCCAGGTGGCCGTGCACGGTGCCGGCCCACGCGGAGCCGTCGAGCTCGAGGCTCGTGGTGCCGAGCAGGTAGATGTTGTGGCCGTCGTCCTGCCACCCGGACGGCACGCGCTTGGCGACGTCGTCGATGATCCCGAGCACGCCGACGACGGGCGTCGGGTGGATCGGGGTCGAGCCGGTCTGGTTGTAGAACGACACGTTGCCGCCGGTGACCGGGATGCCGAGCTCCATGCAGCCGTCGGCCAGGCCCTCGACCGCCTCGGAGAACTGCCACATGACCTCGGGGTTCTCGGGGGAGCCGAAGTTCAGGCAGTCGGTGACGGCGGCGGGGACGGCACCGGTCACGGCGACGTTGCGGTAGGCCTCGGCCAGGGCCAGACGTGCACCCTGCTTCGGGTCGAGCTGGCAGTAGCGGCCGTTCGCGTCGGTGGCGATGGCGACACCGAGGCCCGTCTCCTCGTCGACGCGGATCATGCCGCCGTCGTCGGGGAAGGACAGCGCGGTGTTGCCGAGCACGTAGGTGTCGTACTGGTTCGTGACCCAGTTCTTCGACGCCAGGTTCGGCGAACCGAGCAGGCTGAGGAACTGTGCCTTCAGCGCGGGGCCGTCGGCCGGTCGGTCGAGCGAGGCAGCGGTGTCGGCCTGCAGCGCGTCGATCCAGGTCGGGTAGGCGACCGGGCGGTCGTAGACCGGGCCGTCGACGGCGACCGTGCGCGGGTCGACGTTCACGATCTCCTGGCCCTGCCAGTCGATGACGAGTCGGCCGGTGCCGGTGACCTCGCCCAGCACGCTGGTCTCGACCTCCCACTTGCCGACGACGGCCAGGAACTCGTCGAGCTTGTCGGGGCGGACGACCGCCATCATGCGCTCCTGGCTCTCCGACATCAGGATCTCTTCAGCGGTGAGCGTGGGGTCGCGGAGCAGGACGTCGTCGAGCGAGATGTGCATGCCGCCGTCACCGTTGCTCGCGAGCTCCGAGGTGGCGCAGGAGATGCCTGCGGCGCCGAGGTCCTGGATGCCCTCGACCAGGTCCTTCTGGAACAGCTCGAGGCAGCACTCGATCAGCACCTTCTCGGCGAAGGGGTCGCCGACCTGCACGGCCGGACGCTTGGTCGGGCCGCCCTCGGTGAAGGTGTCGGACGCCAGGATCGACGCGCCGCCGATGCCGTCGCCACCGGTGCGGGCACCGAACAGGACGACCTTGTTGCCGGCACCGGATGCGTTCGCCAGGTGCAGGTCCTCGTGGCGGAGCACGCCGACCGCGAGGGCGTTGACCAGCGGGTTGCCCTGGTACACCGGGTCGAAGTAGGTCTCGCCGCCGATGTTCGGCAGGCCGAGGCAGTTGCCGTAGAACGAGATGCCACCGACGACGCCGTGCACGACGCGTGCGGTGTCCTCGTGGTCGATCGCGCCGAAGCGGAGCTGGTCCATCACGGCGACGGGGCGGGCGCCCATCGAGATGATGTCGCGGACGATGCCGCCGACACCGGTGGCCGCGCCCTGGAACGGCTCGACGTAGGACGGGTGGTTGTGCGACTCGACCTTGAAGGTCACCGCCCAGCCGTTGCCGACGTCGACGACACCGGCGTTCTCGCCCATGCCGACCATCAGGTTCTTCGTCATCTCCGGCGTGACCTTCTTGCCGAACTGACGGAGGTAGTTCTTCGAGGACTTGTAGGAGCAGTGCTCGCTCCACATCACCGAGTACATCGCCAGCTCGCCCGAGGTGGGGCGGCGGCCGAGGATCTCCTTGATGCGGGCGTACTCGTCCGGCTTCAGGCCCAGCGCGTCGTACGGCTGCTCCTTGTCGGGGGTGGCTGCCGCGTCCTGCACGGTGTCGGGCTTCGGGCGAACGGGTGTCGTCACGGTGTCGTTGTTCCCTGTCACTTGACGAGCGCGTGCTCGATCACGGAGGTGAAGAAGGTCAGGCCGTCGGTGCCCGAGGCCATCGCAGCGGGGGTGTCCGGGCCGAACCCGGCCTCGGTCGCGTGCTCGGGGTGCGGCATCAGGCCGACGACGTTGCCGCGTTCGTTCGAGACGCCGGCGATGTCGTCGATGGAGCCGTTCGGGTTCACGCCGACGTAGCGGAACACGACCTGGCCGTTGTCCTCGATGCGCTTGATTGTGTCGGCGTCCGCGACGAAGCGGCCGTCGGCGTTCTTCAGCGGGATGGTGATCTCCTGCTGGGCGCTGAAGCCGGAGGTCCAGGCGGTCGCGGTGGTCTCGACGCGGAGCTTCTGGTCGCGGCGGATGAACTGCTGGTGCGCGTTGCGGGTGTGCGCTCCGGGGACCAGACGGGCCTCGGCCAGCATCTGGAACCCGTTGCAGATGCCGAGCACGGGCATGCCCTTGCCGGCGGCGTCGATGACCTCGGCCATGATCGGGGCCTTCGCGGCGATCGCGCCGGCACGCAGGTAGTCGCCGTACGAGAACCCACCGGGCAGCACGATGGCGTCGACGCCCTGCAGGTCGTGATCGCCGTGCCAGAGGGCGACGGGGTCGGCACCGGCGAGACGGACGGCGCGCTGGGCGTCGCGGTCGTCGAGCGAGCCGGGGAACGTGATGACGCCGATGCGCATCCGGGTCACTGGCCTTCGACGGTCACGGACACGACGTCCTCGATGACCGCGTTCGAGAAGACGTCGGCTGCGATGTCGCGGACCTCGGCGAGCTTGGCGTCGTCGACGGGGCCGTCGACGGTCACCTCGAAGCGCTTGCCGATGCGGACGTTGGTCAGGTCGGCCTTGCCGAGGCGGGCCAGGGCGTTGCCCACGGCCTTCCCCTGGGGGTCGAGGATCTCGGCCTTGGGCATGACCTCGACGACGATCGTTGGCACGTGTTCTCTCCAGCACTTCAGGGGTGGGGGGACGCGACCAGTCTACGGGGCGCGCGCGACACGCCGGGACGACCACGGGCCTCCAGACCGGCCCTTGCTGTGCGGTTGTTCATGTCTGTTCCAACGCGTATATTCCACTTCGAATAGTCAACAACGAACAAGCGGACTGGAGGCACGTGTGCCGTCGCTCACGCCACTCGCGTTCGCCGCGCTCGGGCTCCTGGCCGAGGGGCCGACGCATCCCTACGAGATGTTCCAGACGATGACGCACCGCCGGGACGGCCGGAACGTCAAGGTCCGGCCCGGCACCCTGTACCACCAGGTCGGCCGCCTGGTGGAGCTCGGCCTCGCCGAGGTCGTGGGGACCGACCGGGCGGGCAACCGTCCGGAACGCACCACCTACGCCATCACGGACGAGGGGTGGACGGCCCTGCACGACGGGCTCGTCCGGCTGATCGCCGAACCGGCCGAGGAGTACCCCGTCTTCCACCTGGCCGTCGCCGAGATCGAGAACCTGTCGGTCGACGAGGCCGAGTCCGCACTCCGGGCACGGGCCGTCGCACTCCGGGCCCAGCGCGACGAGACGGACGAGATCCTCGGGGTCGTCCGTGCCAAGGACCTGCCCGAGCGGTACTGGCTCGACGTGTCGTACGTGCGTGCCATGCTCACGACGCAGATCGAGTGGCTCGCCGCCACGGCCGACCGGATCGCCGCCGGCCACATCTCCTGGGACGCCTCCGTCGCGTCCGCAGACACCACCACGAACAGCAAGGAAACCACTCGATGACCACCGTCACGCCTCCGCGGACGACCGAGAAGAAGCCGTGGCCTGCCCTGTGGGCACTCGTCGTCGGGTTCTTCATGATCCTCGTCGACTCGACCATCGTGTCGGTCGCCACCCCCACCATCGCCCAGAAGCTCGACGCGGACATCAACTCCGTGATCTGGGTGACGAGCGCCTACCTGCTCGCCTACGCCGTGCCGCTGCTCATCACCGGCCGGCTCGGTGACCGCTTCGGCCCGAAGGTCATGTACCAGATCGGCCTCGTGGTCTTCACGCTCGCCAGCCTGTGGTGCGGCCTGGCCGGCTCGATCGAGGTGCTGATCGTCGCCCGCGTCGTGCAGGGTCTCGGCGCCGCGATGATGAGCCCGCAGACCATGTCGGTCATCACGCGCATCTTCCCGCCGCAGAACCGCGGCGCGGCCATGGGCCTCTGGGGCGCCGTCGCCGGTGTCGCGTCGCTCGTCGGCCCGATCGTGGGCGGCCTGCTCGTCGACGGCTTCGGCTGGGAGTGGATCTTCTTCGTGAACGTGCCCGTCGGTGTCGTCGCGTTCGTGCTCGCGCAGCGCTTCGTGCCGTCGTTCGAGCGGCACGGACACCGCTTCGACTACCTCGGCATCTTCCTGTCGGCAGCGGGTCTGTTCCTGCTCGTCTTCGGCATCCAGGAGGGCGAGACCTACGACTGGGGCGTCATCGCCGGCCCGATCTCGGTGTGGTCGCTCATCATCGTCGGCCTCGTGGTGCTCGCCGGCTTCGTCGTCTGGCAGGGCGTGCAGAAGGGCGAGCCGCTGCTGCCGCTCGGCCTGTTCAAGGACCGCAACTTCACGCTGGCCAACGTCGCCATCACGGCCGTCGGTGTCGCGATCGCCTCGTTCGCGCTGCCGATCATGCTGTGGGCCCAGGACGTCCTGCGCTTCTCGCCGACCCAGGCCGCACTGCTCCTCGTGCCGCAGGCCGTGCTGTCCGCCGCACTCGCGCCGATCGTCGGCAAGAACCTGAACCGCTGGAACCCGCGCTGGGTCGCCTCGTTCGGGCTCGCCTGCTTCTCGGTCGGCCTGTTCTGGTTCGGCGCCCTGCTGTCGAGCGGTGCCGAGTGGGGCTGGGTGCTCCTGCCGAGCGCGCTCCTCGGTCTCGCCAACGCCTGCATGTGGGGACCGCTGTCCGTCTCGGCGACGCGCAACCTGCCGCCGAAGCTGGCCGGTGCCGGCTCGGGCGTCTACAACACCACCCGCCAGATCGGTGCGGTGCTCGGTTCCGCCGGCATCGCCGCCCTGATGGAGGCCCGCATCACCGCGAACTTCCCGGCGTCGTCCGGTGGGGCCACGGCCGGTGGCGCCGAGCAGCAGGTCGGCGCGCTGCCGGGCTTCCTGCTCGAGCCGTTCTCCAAGGCCATGGGTGAGTCGCTCTACCTGCCGGCGATCGTGCTGATCGTGGCCATCGTCGCCGCACTGTTCCTGGCGAAGCCGAAGCAGACCGTCGCGTGGCAGCAGACCGGATCGGTCACCACGCAGCCCGACGCCGAGCCCGCGGGGGCCCCGTCGAAGTAGGGCACGAGCGCTTCGGCGCCCAACGAGTGAGCAGAAGAAGTCGAGTCACCTCCGGGTACTCGACTTCTTCTGCTCACTCGTGTCGGGGACTCACCCCCGCCCGTCAACTGCGGCGCTGCAGGTGCGCTCGGGTCAGCTCGTCCATCTGTTCGTCGGTCAGGGCGTCGACGTCCCGGGCCTCGCGGCGGTCGGTCCGCTGCCACCGGATGAACAGGGCGACGAGCACGGGGATGTCCGCCACCTCGGCGATGAACCACAGCAGGTCGCCCGCCAGGTGCTGGTCCTGCAGGGGCGACGGGTACCAGGCCCGCCCGACCACCGGCACGAGGGACCCGTCGAGCACGTGGTTCGTGATCCGCAGCACGATGCCGGGCACCGCGTCGATGACGAGCTCGACGAACGCGAGCAGGAACTCGGCCGTGGCGAACGTCGACGAGACGAGCACGCCGACCTCGGACAGCGGCGCGAGCAGGCCGAACCCGAGCGCCGGCACGGTCACGGTGATGACGGCGGCCCAGGCGGGGGACTCCCGGATCACCGCCGAGAACGGGGTGAGCAGGACGGCGAACAGCGCGAGCGCGACCAGCGGGGCGACGATCGCGTTGCCGAGCAGCCGCACCGGACGTGACCCCATGACCGCGTCGGCGACCTGCGCAAGGCGAGCCGGGCCTCCGATCCGGAGCAGTGCGACGGGCGCACCGAGCGCGGCGAAGGTGGGGACCGCGAAGAACAGCAGGGCGGCCCGCAGGACGAACGCCCAGCGCAACCGCTCGTCGTCGACGCCGACGATGCCGAACTGCAGCACGCCGAACAGCACGAGCGCCGTGGCGAAGGCGAGCGTGCGCCACCACGGCCACCGGGCACCCCGTCGGACCGCTCCGACGACCCAGCGGCCGTAGGCGAGCGCGGCGACGACGAGGAGCACCGCCGCCAGTGGGTCGAACCGCCAGGTGCTCCAGAACTCGGGTGTCGACGGCGTGGGGAGCCTCCTGGGGATCAGGCGGACTCGTCCTTCGCGCCGCCGGAACCATCCTCCGTCCGCCCGACGTCCGCCGTTGGTCCGTCGTGGCCCCGCGACGGTGAGAACCGGTTCAGATCCGGGCGACCCCGGGTGCCGGGACGGTCCGTGACAGCAGCCAGACGCCCACCGGTACGGCCACGGCGCCGACGAGCGCGACGCCGAACGACAGGTGCAGCTGCATCACGAGGAACGCCGGGCCGATCGTGCAGAGGGCGGCGACCGCGACGACCGGCCACGACGGACGGTCGGCCGACGGCAGCAGCCGGGGGAGCGGCCGGTCGAACCAGCGCAGGGCCCGGGCCACCCCGATCGCGACGGCGAGCACCACCACGAGTGCGACGATGCGCGACGCCCACCACGGACCGGAGCCCGGCGCCGGGAACGGCACCCCGACGAGCAGGGCGATGCCGTTCAGTGCGATGAACAGCGGCAGGTGCCACAGGTAGATCGTCATGCCGTCGCGGCCGAGCACGAACACGGCCCCGAGCGCGGCACGGGTGCGCATCAGCCGGGTGAGCGGCGCGTGCACGAGCTGGACCAGGCAGGCCTGCGCGATCGCCAGGAACGCCAGCGGGAGCATCGGCGGGTTGAGGTCCTGCAGCATGTCCGGTGCCCAGAGCCCGACCGAGGTCATCGGCACGAGCACGGCGTACGCGGCGACGGCGATGCCGAGCAGGAGCACCTTCGAGCGGCGAGCGAACCAGCCGTCGGCCCAGAGGAACCCGAGCTGCTGCGCGAAGAGCCACACCGGGCCGAGGTTGAGCAGCCCGACCTCGGCGACCCCGGTGGCCAGGCGGACGGCGTCGACCGCCCCGGCGAGCACGAGCAGCACGGCGAGGGTGGCCCACGGTGCTCGCTCGTGCAGGCGCATCATCACGGGGACGCAGCACTGGGTGATGCCGTAGGCCGCCAGGAACCAGAGCGGCGAACCGATGCCGAACGCGACCTCGGCCAGGAGCTCCGGCGGCGTGCCAGCGGCCGTGGCGACCCCGAGCCCGAGCGCGAGGAACACGAACAGCGGCACCGCGGGCCGGAACAGCCGCACCAGGCGGGTGGCCAGGAAGTCGCGGGCGGGGCTCGGCGCACCACGGGCGACGGTGCTGCGCCAGCCGACGGCACTCGCGAACCCGCCGACCACGAAGAACAGCGGCATCACCTGCCCGACCCAGGTGGCAGCGACGTACCAGGGGAGTTCCTGCAGCGGGCTCGTGACCCGCACCCCCTGGTCGTCGGCGGCGACGCCGACCATCGTGACGTGCACGATGACGACGAGGACGACGCAGGCCGTCCGGATGAGGTCGACGACCAGGTCCCGCTTCGCGATGATCCCCCGGACGTCCGCGGTGCTGTTCGCCTGTTCAGGCAGACCCTGGCTCGTGGACATGTCCGGACGTTAGCGTGCGGAACGGTCGGTCCAGTGTCGTCCCAGCTGATCGCGACCGGATCGTGACACTTCGTATTCCGGTGGTGGCATGCGTCCCCTCGCTGGTCGGCAGCAGAAGCTCGTGTACAGTGAACGCGTTGTCTTGATTCCTGCAAAAGAAAGGCTCAGCATGGACGCCGACGCCGATCTGCTCCGTTCCTCGGGGCTCCGGGTCACGACCCCACGACTCGCGGTGCTCCGAGCGACCGACTCGATGCCGCACGCCACCGCGGACGACATCGTCACCGCGCTCGCCGTGGAGCTGCCGACCACCAGTCACCAGGCCGTCTACGGCGTGCTGAACGCCCTGACCGGCGTCGGGCTCGTCCGCCGCATCGAACCGGCCGGTAGCCCTGCCCGGTACGAGCGCCGCACCGGTGACAACCACCACCACATCGTCTGCACGCTGTGCGGCGCGATCGAGGACGTCGACTGTGCGGTCGGCCACTCGCCCTGCCTGACCCCGTCCGAGACCCACGGCTTCGCGGTCACCACCGCCGAGGTCACCTACTGGGGCATCTGCGAGCGCTGCGCAGCGGCAGAGCGCGACGACGCAGAGCGCGACCACCCAGACGCGCCCGACGCGAGCGCGCAGGCGCCCGGCGCCCCCACGCCCGCCTGACGGCGACCGCCCACCGCACCGGCCGCACGACGCGCCGGACCCCGAACCACCCGAGCACCCCTGACCGAACCAACGTCCCACCTCCAGGAGGAACCGTGTCCGACCAGAACACGCCGACCGGCACCCCGACCACCACGACCAACAGCGGCGCCCCCGTCTCGAGCGACGAGCACTCGATGGGCGTCGGGGCCGACGGCCCCCTCGCGCTGCACGACCACTACCTGGTCGAGAAGCTCGCCCAGTTCAACCGCGAGCGCGTCCCGGAGCGGGTCGTGCACGCCAAGGGCGGCGGCGCCTTCGGTACCTTCACCGTCACGCAGGACGTCTCGCGCTTCACCCGCGCTGCGTTCCTGCAGCCGGGCAAGCAAACCGAGATGCTGGCCCGCTTCTCCTCCGTCGCTGGTGAGCAGGGCTCCCCGGACACCTGGCGCGACCCCCGCGGCTTCGCGCTGAAGTTCTACACCGAAGAGGGCAATTACGACCTCGTCGGCAACAACACCCCGGTGTTCTTCATCCGCGACGGCATCAAGTTCCCCGACTTCATCCGCTCGCAGAAGCGCCTGCCGGGTTCGCACCTGCGCGACCACGACATGCAGTGGGACTTCTGGACCCTGTCGCCCGAGTCGGCGCACCAGGTCACGTGGCTGATGGGCGACCGCGGCCTGCCGGCGAGCTGGCGCGAGACGGACGGCTTCGGCTCGCACACCTACCAGTGGATCAACGCCGAGGGCGAGCGCTTCTGGGTGAAGTACCACTTCATCACCGAGCAGGGCCACAAGACCCTGACGCAGGAGGACGCCGACCGCATCGCCGGTGAGGACGCGGACTTCCACATCCGTGACCTGCACGCCGCGATCGAGCGTCAGGACTTCCCGCGCTGGACCCTCAAGGTGCAGGTCATGCCCTACGAGGACGCAGCGACCTACCGCTTCAACCCGTTCGACCTGACGAAGGTGTGGCCGCACGCGGACTACCCGCTCATCGAGGTCGGCACGATGGAGCTCAACCGCAACCCGGAGAACTACTTCGCGCAGATCGAGCAGGCGACCTTCGCCCCCTCGAACTTCGTGCCCGGCATCGCGGCGAGCCCCGACAAGATGCTCCTGGCGCGCATCTTCAGCTACGCGGACGCACACCGGTACCGCGTCGGCACGAACCACGCCCAGCTGCCGGTGAACGCCCCGAAGAACGAGGTCCACTCGTACTCGAAGGACGGCGGCATGCGCTTCGACTTCCAGAAGTCCGAGGTGCCGGTGTACGCGCCGAACTCGCTCGGTGGTGCGCACGCCGACCCGAACGCGACCGACGACGCCCCGGGCTGGGAGTCCGACGGTGCGCTGCAGCGTTCCGCCGCGACCCTGCACCCGGAGGACGACGACTTCGGCCAGGCCGGCACGCTCGTCCGCGAGGTCCTGGACGACGCCGCCCGTGAGCGCCTGGTCGGCAACATCGCCGGCCACGTCTCGAAGGTGACGCGCGACGACCTGCGCGAGCGTGTGTTCGCCTACTGGACGAACGTCGACGCCGAGCTGGGTGCGCGCGTGCGCGCCGCGGTCGCGCCGAGCGCGCCGGGCTCCAACGAGGACCCGGAGAAGGTCGCGGTCGAGGCGTAAGCCCCGCTGCACGACCTGACGGACGGGAGGCCCGGTACCAGCTGGTACCGGGCCTCCCGTCCGTTGGTCGTTGCGTCTAGACCTGCTGGCCGTTCAGCCAGATCGGCCCGGCGGGCCAGTCCTCGAGCTGCGCTGCCACCGGCAGCGCCATCCAGCCGCCCTGCTCGGTGTTGCTGACGCCCGCGCCCTCGGCGGTGAACGCCGAGAAGGTGCCGACGGCCTCGGGGAACTCGTGCCAGCCGAGCTTCGCGTAGAAGGGGATCCGGTCCTCGCCGGCGCCGAGGAAGCCGAAGGGGACGCGGAGTCCCTCGAGGACCGCCGCGGTCCGGGTCATCAGCTCGCGGCCGACGCCGGTGCCCTGCAGCCGGGGCGACACGGCGACCAGGCCGGTGTCACCGACCAGGACGTCTTCGCCGCCGACGGAGATGTACATGCGGCGGATGCCGACGTGGGCCAGGACCACCCCGTCGGCGTCGTGCGCGAGTACCCGGCGTTCCGGCTGCATGCCGGACCAGCTCCGGCCGCCCACGTACCAGTGCGACCAGTCGGGGAAGGCCTGCCCGAGCAGCGCTGCGATCGCTTCGTGGTCGGGGAGCGACAGCGTGCTCTCCTCGACCACCTCCCACCGGATGTCGTCAGTCACGGGTCCATCCTGCACGGATGTGGTGACGGTCGTTGCGTTCTCGCACTGACCGGTAATACGTTAACGGTGACATCGGGGCGATGTCGCAACGAAAGGGGAGATCGATGTCGATCAAGAACGTCGTACTGGGTGCGGTCGTGCTGGGGAGTGTCGTGGGCGGCGGGATCGCGGTCGACACCGTGACGGCGCCGGAGGCGAGTGCGGCGACGTGCTGGCGGAAGGTGACGCAGAGCACGGGCTTCAACGAGTCCGGTTGTGGTCGCGCTCAGCACTTCAACCGTCTGCGGAGCGGGACGATGAAGTGGGGGAACGTGGTCGGTGGCAACAAGTGGTCCTACCAGGCTGCCTGCTGGACCAACATCGCCCAGTACGGCATGACCCGGGCCTGACGCGGTGATTCGGAGCAGGCTTCGGGGAACAACGATCGTCGGGGCGATCGCCGCCGTGGGGCTCGTCGGCTGTGCCCAGGCGGATGCTGCACCCCGGGTCGTCGATCCGTCGGGCTTCTCCGCGGCCGGGCCCTGGGCGGGTGAGTTCGCGGAATCAGCCGCCGACACCAGCCCGTACCAGCGGCAGATCCTCTCGGACGGAACGATCTCGGCGCGGGAGGTCGCAGATGCGCAGTCCCGCATGAGCGCATGCATGCGAGATCTCGGCTACGACTACACGACAGCGGAGGACGGCACGTCCGAAGCCTCGCCGCTCCCCGGGCGGAAGGCTGAAGACGCCACGGCCATGAACGATTCGAAGTCGAAGTGCGCGAAGGACTTCGACAGCGACGTGACCTACCTGTTCAACGAGGTCCGGCGGAACCCGGAGAAGCAGGACGAGGCAACGATCACCGTCGCGTGCCTCCGTGCTGCGAGACTCGTCGACGACACGTACACCGAACGTGACTGGCGTGGTGAGAACGACGACGGGAACTTCTCCTTCTCGCCGTGGGACCCCGCAGCCGTACAGTGTCGGCTGGACCCCCTCGGACTCTGGCGCCAGCAATGACCAGGGTCTTCGCTGTGCCATCCGTCGTGACGGCGAAACTCGTTCTCCTGGTCGGTTCGGCGCTCGCGCTCTCTGGCTGCTCGGCGGGTGACGCGGACACGCCGAGGCCCTCCGAGCTGGCTCCTGCGTCGCTCGAGGCGGCGGGACCCTGGGTGGATGCGTTCCGCGAGGCGCTCGACGCGGACGTGTCCGACTCGGAGGCGAGGGTCTTGGCTGACGGTCGGGTCACGCCCCAGGAACTCGAGGACGCTCACGCGAAGGTCGACAAGTGTCTCCGCGATTCGGAGCTCACGATCTCGTACTTCGCCGACGGCGGGTTCGAAGTGGGAAGCACGGTGGGCAAGTCGCCGAGCAACGACATCGGGAGGACCAACAAGATCCTCGAAGCGTGCGAGTCGAAGTTCGACCAGAGCATCACGTTCCTGTTCGAGGAGACGCGCAGGAACCCCGGCAAGCTGGACGATGCGAAGATCACCGTTCCGTGTCTGCGGAAGGCCGGCCTCGTCGGAAGGGACTACACCGAGGAACAGTGGCGGAAGGACCAGGACGCCGACGCCTTCCCGTTCGACTCGATGGGCGAGCAGGCGAAGCAGTGCGCCCTTGATCCGCTCGCGCTCTGGCGGCAGTGATGCGCTTCCCGTCTGCCGCACTCCTGGCGCTCGGCGCGATGGTGGTCGCGGCGGCGACGGCCGCAGTCATCGTGGTCGCTGTGCCGGCCGAGGTCCCGGCCGCACTCCGGACGGCGGCCCCCGCGAGCACCGTCCGGGTGACCGAGCGCATCGATGCCGACGAACGACAGGTGCAGCTCGCACTCGACACCGGTGCCCCACGGGCGGTCGTGACGTCGCGGAGCGGCACGGTGACGACGTCGACGTGCTCGACTGGGGCACCCGTGCGGAGCGGGGACGTCCTCGCGCGGGTCGACGGACAGCCGGTGCTCGCACTTGCCAGTGACGAGCCGCTGTGGCGCGACCTCGAGCTCGGCGACCGCGGGGCCGACGTCACGGGGTTGCAGCGGGAACTCACGCGCCTCGGTGCCGGACTGAGCATCGACGGCATCCTCGGTCGGGGCACACTCCGTGCTGCGCAGCAGTTCCTGGTCGACCGAGGTGTCGACCGCGACGACCTGCCCGACGACATCGTGCCGCGGGACCCCTTCGCATGGGTGCCAGCCGCCGAGAACTCGGTCCTGGCGTGCGTTGCCGTCGTCGGGGCAGTGGTCGGCGCCGACGGTGTCCTCGTCGAACTCCCGGCCGAACTCCGCGGTGCACGCATCGAGGCGCTCCCGGTCGATCCGGCGCCGGGGGAGCGCGTGCTGCGGATCGGGAACGCCGACGTCCCGATCGACACCGCAGGGGTGGTCTCCGCGCCGACGGACCTCGCTGCGATCACCGCCCTGCCGGAGTACGCGGCGACGGTCGCTTCGGCGGACGGCGCACCGACGGTGGCCGCGACGTGGACGCTCAGTCGCCCACGAACCGTCCAGGTGGTGCCACCGACGGCCCTCTGGGACCTCGAAGGTGACCGGGCGTGTGTGCAACCGACGACGGGGCGGCCGCTCCGGGTCGAGGTCCTCGGGTCGGAACTCGGGCAGTCGTTCGTCCGGGTGCCCGGCGGACGAACGCTCGACCGGATCCGTGCCGTGCCGGACCGGTCCAGCTCGTGTCGGTGACGCTCGAGGGCGTCGGACACGTCTGGTCGAACGGCACCGTGCTGTTCGACCGCGTCGACCGCACCTTCGCCGAGGGGACCGTGACCGCGGTCGTCGGGCCGAGCGGTTCCGGCAAGTCCACGCTGCTCGCGATCCTCGCCGGGATGCTCCGTCCGACGCGCGGTGCCGCCGTCCGTCCGCCGGGCTGTCGGCCGCTCTGGGTCTTCCAGAACCCGTACGGGGTGGCCCGCCGCCACGTGCTCGACCACGTCGCGCTGCCGTTCGTCGCCCAGGGCGCGGATCGTCGGACCGCAGACGTCCGGGCGCTCGAGGTCCTCGAGCGCTTCGGGCTCGGTTCGCGGGCGCACGCGCGGTTCGCCGAACTGTCCGGTGGTGAGGCGCAACGCCTGATGCTCGCGCGCGCCATCGCCAGCGCGCCGGGACTGATGCTGGTCGACGAGCCGACGGCGCAACTCGACCGGGCGACCGCGATCGAGGTGAACCGTGGGATCGGTGCGCTCGCCGCGTCGGGGACGGTCGTCGTCGTCGCCACGCACGACGACGCGACCCGTGACGCCTGCGACGGAGTGCTCGATCTCGGGCGGTACCGATGAGCCCTCGCCGGATGCAGGTGACCGAGGTCTGGCGTGAGGCGTGGCGCGACATCGCTTCCGGAGCCTCGTGGGCAGCCACGGCCGCGGTCGTCCTCGCGGTGCTGCTCGGCGGCGTCGTGGGCATGCGCGCCGGAGCGGTCGCCGGTGACGTCCGAGCGGCTGCGGTGTTCGTCGCGAGCGGTGCGGCGACGACCGTCCAGCGGGCCGAGGGCCGGATCGACGGCCGCGTGTGCGATGCCCTCGCGGATGCCGAAGGGGTCATCGCGTCAGGTGCGTTCCGGCGCCTCGACGCCGGGGTCGTCCCCGCCGCGCTGCCGGGCTCGGCGATCCCGACCTACGAGGTGACCGCCGGGGTGCGTGGCCTGCTCGGCGACTCCGATGCCGATGGCACCGCGGGAGTGATCGTCTCGCCCACGGTGCACGAGACCCTGGGTCTTGCTGCCGGCGATCGCCTCGTCACGGCGGGCGGTGCGGGCACCGGAGTCGCCGGCGTGTACGACTACCCCGACGACGGCCGGGACCCCGACCTGGAGTACGCGGTCCTCGCGCCGACGGTCGACGACGGGTCGCCGTTCGACGCCTGCTGGGCGACGGTGTGGCCGCAGCGCGACGACACGGTCTCGATGCTCCGGCGCACCGTCTTGCCGGCGAGCGGGGCCGAGGGCGAGGACCGACCGACCGCCGGGCAGCTCAACCCGACGCTGGGCGCGGTCTTCACGCCCGCGGCGCGGCAGCCAGCGCTCGTCCCGTTCGGTGCAGCGGCCCTCGCGGGGCTGACGATCGGCGGGGCAGCGGTCGCACGGCGTCGGCTCGCCCTGGCCTCCGATCGGCACGTCGGGGTACCGCGGAGTGCGCAAGTCCTCGGCGTCGTCCTGCAGCACCTGGTCTGGGCATCTGTCGGGGCGGTGGTCGCGACGAGCGTCGCGGTGGTGTCGGTGCGTGGCCTCGAGGTCGACGATGCGCTGCCGATCGTGCGCGAGGCAATCGCGATCGCGTCCCTCGGGCTCGTGGGCGCGCTGCTCGGTGGGGCGCTCGCCGCAGCCGCGATCCGCGAGCGCGCGCTGCACCGCTACTTCCGCTCCCGCTGACCGCGGCCGGCGGGGCGGACGCGCGCCGGGCCTCCCGTCGCCTGCGCGCCCCGTCCGCTGTGCGCCCCCGTGCGCCAAAGCGACAGATCGCCGCGAACCGTTCGCAGTCATCTGTCGCGTTGGCGGGTGCCTCGCGCTGGGATGGCGTGGATCTGTCGCTTTGGCGCAGGCGACCGACACTCATTTGGTTGACGCATCAACTAAATGGGCGCACACTGGTGCCATGCACACGCAGGACCTCCTCGCCGCCGACACCGGGATGGGTGCCGTCACCCTCCGCGTCGCGAACCTCGACCGGATGATCGGCTACTACCGCGACGGCGTCCAGCTCTCGCTGCTCTCGAGCGAGGGCGGCGTCGCCGTCCTCGGGCGACCGGGCGCCGGTGGCCTGGCGGTGCCGATCGTGATCCTCGAGCACGCGCCGTCCATGCAGCACGCCGGCCCGCACGATGCCGGCCTGTTCCACACCGCGATCCTGTTCGACACCCGGGCAGACCTCGCCGCGGCGATGTACTCGGTCGCAACGAAGTTCCCGCAGACCTTCACCGGCAGCGCCGACCACCTGGTGAGCAACGCGTTCTACTTCACCGATCCCGAGGGCAACGGCGTCGAGCTGTACTGGGACCGCGACCGCACCGAGTGGTCGTGGACGCACGGCATGGTCGACATGGACACGAAGTACGTCGACCCGAACGCGTTCCTGCAGTCCCACCTGACGCAGGACGCCCTGGACACCGCCGCGGCACGCCCGGGCAAGGTCGGCCACGTGCACCTGTCCGTCGGCGACGTCGACGCCGCGCGCTCCTTCTACGTGGACACCCTCGGCTTCGAGACCACCGCCGGCTTCGGCGAGGCACTGTTCGTCAGCGCCGGCGGCTACCACCACCACATGGCGATGAACACCTGGAACTCACGTGGGGCCGGGCGCCGCCAGCTCGCGCTCGGGCTCGGACTCGTGCGGATCGAGGTGCCCGGGTCGGACGACCTGGGTGCCCTCGTCGCACGCATGCACGACACCGGGGTGCAGACCGCGGACGACGGCCGGACGGTCGCGTTCGAGGACCCGTGGGCGAACCGCATCGAGGTGACCGCGCCCGGTCGCGGCTGACGAGCGGGTCGCGAGGGGCCGACAGGTCAGGCGCTGTTCGAGATCCCGCCGTCCGACTTCAGTAGCTGTCCGTTCACCCACGCGCCCTGCTCCGAGCAGAGGAACCCGACGAGTGCGGCGGTGTCCGACGGGCGCCCGAGTCGGCCGAGCGGGGTGCCCTCGACGGCCCACCCCTTGACCTCGTCGGACATCCAGCCGGTGTCGTTCGGGCCCGGGTTCACCACGTTGGCGCTGACACCGAGGCTGCCGAGCTCCTTCGCGGCGCCGAACACGATCCGGTCGAGCGCGCCCTTCGACGCCCCGTACGGCAGGTTGTACGCGATGTGGTCGCTCGTCAGGGCCACGATCCGGCGGCGGTCGCGCGGTGCGGCCTCACCCGCGCGCTCGAGCCCGGCCGCGTAGGCCTGCACGAGCAGGAACGGTGCGCGGGCGTTCACGGCGAAGTGGCGGTCCCACGACTCGACCGTGGTGGTGCGGAAGTCGGAGTCGACGGACTCACAGTGCGACATGACGAGGGCGGTGACCGGAGCGCCGGCTTCCGTCTCGGCGCGGCCGACGAGCGCGGCCGCCTGCTCCGGGTCCTCCAGGTCGACCGGGAGGCGCGTCACCCGTGCTCCCGCCGCCTCGCACTCCTGCACCACCGACTCGACCCCGTCCGGGTCCGCCCCGCCGCTCACGCGGTCGTCGTAGGGTCCCCACCACGAGATGGCGAGGTCCCAGCCGTCGGTCGCCAGCCGGGTGGCGAGCGCTGCGCCGATGCCGGCTCTGCGGCCCACCCCGGTCACCAGGGCGAGGGGTCGTGCGGACGTCATGCGTGCCTCCTGTCCGGCGCTCCGTCGCACCGATCGGCACCCAGTCTGCCGGAACCGGCCACCCGTGTGACCATCGCACCGGTGTCCTGTCGGCGGACGGCCGACCGCGGGGGCCAAGATGGACGGATGCCACGCACACGACGGCCCTCCCGACCGGGGCGCGGACCCCGCGGCGGTCGCCCGGACCCCCGCGACCTGCCGCTCGAGCACGTCCGCGACCGGATGTCGTCGTACATCTACGGCAACATCACGGTGCTCGCCGTCGCGATCGCGGTGAGCCCGGAGCAGATCCACCACGGCGCCGCGGTGGCGACCGTCCTGGCGACCGCGGTGCTGACGTACCTGGCCCACGTGCTCGCGCACCTGGTCGCGCACGGGCTCGGCGACGACGGCGAGGAGTCCGCTGCGGACCGCGCTGCGCGCCGCGACTCGGTCGCGACGATCGTCCGGAACGCCAACCCGATCGCGACCTCCGGGCTGATCCCGGCGGTGCTCTACGCGGCTGCCTGGATCGGGTGGCTGCCGGCCGAGTGGGCGCAGATCGCCGCGACCGTGATCCTGGTGGTGCGCATCGGGCTGGTGGGCGTGTTCATGCAGCGGTTCAGCGGGAAGCAGCCCACGTTCCTCGGGCTGTGGGGCGGGATCGTGCTGGCCGCGGTGGCGTTCGTGATCGGTGTCGTCAAGGTGGTGTTGACGCATTGAGTGACACGCACGCCCACGCCGAACCTCACTCCGAACCCGCCCCCGACAGCGAGCCGAAACGCGGCGGGCTGCGGTTCCTGCGCGACCTCGTCATCATCGTCGTCGTGGCGCTGTTGGCGTCCTTCCTGGTGAAGGCGTACCTGGTCCGTTCCTTCTACATCCCCTCGGCCTCGATGCAGAACACACTGCTCATCGGGGACCGGGTGCTCGTCAACGAGCTCGTGCCCGGGGTGGTGCCGCTGCAGCGCGGTGACGTCGTGGTGTTCCAGGACCCGGGCGGCTGGCTCGGCATGGGCCAGGGCGACGACCTGATCAAGCGGGTCATCGGCCTGCCGGGCGACACGGTGTCGTGCTGCGACGCCCGGGGCCGTCTGTCGGTGAACGGGCACGCGGTGGACGAGCCCTACGTCGTGCTCGAGCGCGGGTCGGACCGTGTCGCCGGGAAGGACTTCGAGATCACCGTGCCGAAGGGGCGCATCTGGGTGATGGGCGACAACCGGTACGACTCCGCCGACTCGCGCGTGCACGGCACCGTGCCGGTCGACGACGTCGTGGGGCGGGCCTTCGTGACCACGTGGCCGATCTCGCGGTGGTCGGTGCTGTCCCGGTACGGCGACGAGTGGGACCGGGTCCCGACGCCGTGACCGCGGACGACGAGGGCTTCGGCTACGAAACGGGCGGGGACGACGACCTGTCGATCCACCGGATCGCGACACCGGGCAAGCGGTCGGGGACCATCGGCCCACGCCCCGACCACGTCGTGTTCTGGCTCGCCGACGGCCGGGCCAGCCTGACCGCCGACGACGGCGAGCACTGGGAGGTCGGTGCCGAGCGGCCGATGATGCTCTCGGCGTCCGTGGCGTACGGGTTCGAGACCGACGCGACCGCCACGACGCTGCTGCACCTGTCGCCGTCGCTGCTCGGCGACACGGGGGAGTCCTCGGTGTTCGGGCAGCCGGACGCGGCCGATCCCGCACTCGAGCCGCTGCGCGCACTGCTGCGCGAGGCCTCCGGGCGCATCCTCGACCCGGCCCTGCCCGCCGACGACCGTGCGGCCCTGAACCGACGGATCGCGACCGTCGTCCTGTCGACCTTCGCCCGGTCGCGATCGGACGTGGCGGACCGGATGCGGCGCGCGATCGGCTTCGTGCACGACCACGCCGACCGGACGCTGACGGTGGCCGACGTCGCAGCGGCCTGCGACCTGAGCGAGCGCGGCCTGCAGGACCTGTTCCGCCGTCGACTCGGCGTCACCCCCATGCAGTACCTGCGCGAGGTCCGGCTCGACCGGGTGCACCTGGAGCTGGGGCGGCCGGGTTCCCGCGCGCTGCTCGTCAGCGAGGTCGCGCGGCGGTGGCGGTTCACCCACCTCGGGCGGTTCGCGGCGTACTACCGGGAACGGTTCGGGGAGCCGCCGCACCAGACCATCGCGCGGAGCGGCACACCCGGAGAACGGTAGTTCTCGCGTTCTTTGCGGATTCCGGCTATCCTGCTCGCGTGGATGCGCGACGGTCCGAACTGGGGCAGTACCTCCGCGCCCGTCGGGCACTCGTCCAGCCCGAGGACGTCGGCCTCACCCGCGAGCCCGGACGACGAGTGGACGGCCTGCGCCGTGAAGAGGTCGCGCGGCTCGCGGGCATCAGCCCCGAGTACTACCTGCGGCTCGAACGCGGCCGCGACCACCAGCCGTCCGACCAGGTGCTCGTGGCGCTCGGCCGGGCCCTGCGGCTCGACCACGAGGCCGTCGACTACCTGCGCCGCCTCGCACACGCCGAACGCCGCCGCCCCGAGGGGGTCGTGCCGCCGGGTCTCGACGACTCGGTCCGGTCGCTGCTGGCGCAGTGGTCGCACACCCCGGCGTTCGTGATGGACCGCAACCAGGACATCATCCTGTCCAACGCCCTGGCGAGCGCCCTCGGCCCCGGCTACATGGAGCCGGGCGCGAACCTCGTCCTGCAGATGTTCTCCGAGGCGTCCCGGCAGCACGCGGCCGAGTGGGACCGCACCGCGCACCGGGTCGTCGCCGCGCTCCGGCTGCACGCCGAACCCGAGGACCCCCGGCTGCAGGAGATCGTCGGCACCCTGACCCTGCAGGACCCGGACTTCGCCCGCATCTGGGCGCGGCACGACGTCGCCGTGCAGCGCACCGGGGTCTCGCGGCACTGGATCGACCCGATCGGGTGGGTCGAGTTCCGCTGGCAGAACCTCGCGATCCCGGGCAGCTCGCACGTCCTCGTGACCTTCTGGGCCGACCCCGGCACGCCGGCAGCCGCGGCCGTCGCGTACCTCGCCGCGCAGGTGCAGCAGGGCACCGCGCGCCGGGAACCGGTCGCGGGCGAGACCGCGGTGGGGTAGCCGAGCGGTCGTCACGGTGGCCGCGGTCGTCCCGGTGGCCGGGCTCGCCGGTCAGGCGGTCGTCGCGCCCTCGTCGAGCAGCCCCCGGAGCGTCGTGAGCCGAGCGGCGGACTCGTCGTCCGCCGCCGTCCACACCACGAGCACGTGCTCGGGGTCCTCCAGCCGACGCAGTTGCTCCCACCGCAGGTCGATCCGGCCCACCAGCGGGTTCTCGAACGCCGACTCCCCGCGGCGAGTCGGCCGGACCGCTCCGCCGGCCCACTCGGTCGCGAACGTCGTGCTCCTGGCCATCAGCTCGCCCAGGAGTTCCTGGAACCGGTCGTCGGCGTCGTGCTCGTCCAGCGAGTCCCGGAGCATCGCGGCGGTGCGGTGCGCCTCGGCCTCCCAGCCGTCCACCGAGTCCTCGACCCAGGGGTTCAGGAAGGTGAATCGCGCCAGGTTCGTGCCGACGGTGAGGGACGCGGACAGGGCACCGGCGAGCCGGTTCGCCGCCACGACGTCCAGGTGGCGGTCGAAGACCACGACCGGTTCGGCGAGCGCGTCCACGAAGTCCTGGGCCGACGTCGTCGTCGTGCCGTCCTCGTGTTCCATGCGATCACGCTAACCGGCCGGGCCGTGGAGCAGGGGGGAGAAGGGGGCCCCGGCGGGGACCCCGTCGCGGTGCCTCCGCCCCGCAGGGGGACCCCGGCGCGGTGTGTCCGACCGTCCGAGGGCACCGTGCGCCGCACCCGGGGCCGCCGGCACGCGCTGTCGTCGGGGGTGACGGGCAACGACAGGGACAGGACGACGCAGCACCCCCAGCCCTAGCGTGACGACGCCGGGGCTCGCCGGTCCCCGCACCACCCCAGACGTTCGTCACGAAGGAGACCCGCAATTGGCTGCACCCACCATCGTCCTCGTCCACGGCGCGTTCGCCGACTCCGCCAGCTGGGCACCCGTCACCCGCGAGCTGCTCGACCGCGGCCACACCGTCCTCGTCCCGCCGGTCTACAACCGCAGCCTCGCCGAGGACGCCGCCTCGATCCGCGCCGTCGCCGAGCACGTCGACGGGCCGGTCGTCCTCGCCGGTCACTCGTACGGCGGGGCCGTGATCACCGTCGCCGGCGAGGCCGAGAACGTCGTCGGACTCGTCTACGTCTCCGGCTACGTGCTCGAGGTCGGCGAGAGCCTCGGGCAGCTGCAGGGCGGGTTCCCCGACTCGGACCTCGCCGCGAACCTGGTGTACACGCCGTACCCGGTCGCCGGCGCCGAGGACGGCACCGACGTCTCCGTCGCGATCGACGCGTTCCCGCAGGTCTTCGCCGCCGGCGTCGACCCGCGCGTCGCCGAGGTGCTCGCCGTCTCGCAGCGCCCGCTGTCCGGTGCCGCCTTCGGCGAACCGGCCTCCGCCGCTGCGTGGAAGACCACCCCCGCGTGGGCGATCGTCTCGTCCGACGACCACACCATCAACCCCGAGGTGGAGCGCTTCGGCTACTCCCGCGCCGGCATCACCGACGTGACCGAGCTCGCCGCCCCGCACCTCGTCATGCAGACCCACCCGAAGGACGTCGCCGACGTCATCGAGCGCGCCGTCGCCGCGACCAGCGCGACCGACGCCGCCGCCTGACCCGACCATCCCTGGAGGCGCGGCGTGCGCCCGGCGCACACCGCGCCTCCAGGATGTCCCCGTCCCACCCAGGAGGCGACGTGACCACGGAACGCACCACCAAAGCACCCCGCGGCGGCGCCCTGGCGCCGCTCGCGATCCCGGTCTTCCGCGCCCTGTGGATCGCGGTGCTGGTGAGCAACATCGGCAGCTGGATGCAGACCGTCGGCGCGCAGTGGCTGCTCGTCGACGAGCACGCCGCACCCGTCGTCGTCGCCCTCGTGCAGACCGCCTCGAGCCTGCCGGTGCTGCTCGTCGGGATCCCCGCCGGGGTGATCGGCGAGTTCGTCGACCGGCGGCGGCTGCTCATCGGGGTGCAGGCGTTCCAGGTGGTCGTCGGCGTCGTGATGACCGTGCTCACCGCGACCGGCGACATGACCCCGGCGCTCCTGCTCACCGTCACGTTCCTGCTCGGTACCGCCTCGGCGCTCCAGCTGCCCGCCTACCAGGCGCTCGTGCCCGAGATCGTGCCGCGCGCCGCGATCACCGACGCCGCGGCGCTCAGCTCCGTCGGCGTCAACGTCGCCCGGGCGATCGGGCCGGCGCTCGCCGGGGTGGTGATCGCGCAGCTCGGCGTGCCGTTCGTGTTCGCCGCCAACGCGCTGTCGTTCGCGCTCTTCCTGGTGGTGCTCGTCGCCTGGCGCGGCTACCAGCGCCCCGAGACGCGGGCCGAACCGTTCATCGACGCGACTCGCGCCGGGCTGCGGTACGTCGTGCACGCGGCCGTCGTCCGCCGGCTGCTCGTGCAGCTCGCCGTCTTCATGGTGCCCGCGAACGCGCTGTGGGCACTCCTGCCGCTCGTCGCCGACGGCTCGCTCGGCCTGTCCTCCGGCGGGTACGGACTGCTGCTCGCCGCGGTCGGCATCGGATCCGTCGGCGGGGCGTTCCTGATGCCGGCGGTCCGTGCGCGGCTCGGCATCGGCCGCACGGTCGGCATCGCCTCGGTGGTGTTCGGTGTCTGCACCACCGTCGTCGCGCTCGTCCCCGTGCTGGCGGTCGTCCTCGTCGCGCTGCTGGTCGGCGGGGTGGCCTGGATCGCCGTGGTGACGACGCTGAACGGCACCGTGCAGGCGTTCCTGCCCGCCTGGGTCCGGACCCGCGGGCTCGCCGCCTACCAGCTCGTGCTCTTCGGTTGCACCGCGATCGGTGCGGCGCTCGCCGGCGCGGTCGCCACGCCACTCGGGGTGACGGGCGTGCTCGCCGGGGCGGGCCTCCTCACCGCGCTCAGCGCCGCAGTGCTGCTCGTGTCCGGGTTCCCGGTGCTCACCGACCGGCAGCGCGCCGTGACGCCGATGCCGTTCGGGGACGAGGTGTTCGTGGCGGACGACCACGGCGCGGCGACGGGGGAGACCCTCGTGCTGCTGCACTGGACGGTCCCTGCGGGTGCGGTCGACGAGTTCCGGGCGCGCGCCGAGCGGCTCGGGCGGAGCCGCCGGCGGACCGGTGCCCGTGACTGGAACCTCTACCGCGACGCCGCGACCGGGCCGGACGCCTGGGTCGAGGCGTTCCGGGTGGGGTCGTGGCAGGAGCACGTCGACCAGCACGAGGTCCGGCAGACCGGGGACGACGCGCGGACCCAGCAGTCGGTGCGGGAGGTCGCGGGCGAGCCGCGGGTAGAGCACCTGGTCGCGGAGGGGGTCGGCAGCCCGACGTCGGGGTGACGGGGTCAGCAGCCGGTCGGGGTGGCGGGCGGGGTCAGCAGCCGGTCGTGGTGAGGGTCACCGTCGCGACCGTGCCGTCGGACACCTTGGTCGTCTGCGGGCAGAGGTCACCGGCGCGGACCGTGACCTTGCCGAGGGGGACGCCCGCGAAGTCGGCCGTGCCGCCCGGGAACACCCGCTGGTGCTCGGAGAGCTTGCCGGTCGAGGCGAACACCTTGACCTCGTAGGGGTGGTCGGCGGCGTTCGACGACACCGTGACCGACACCTGGCCGGTGGAGTCGTGGGCGCCACAGCCGGCGAGGGCCAGGAGCGCGGCCACGCCGAGGACGGTTGCGGAGACGACTCGGAGCACGACGACCAGGGTACGCCGCCGCGCCCGACCACTTGCGCCCTCCGGACTGGGGCCAGGCCCTGTCCGTTCAGCGCGTTACCGTGGGAGCATGCAGCCGGAAACCGCGATGTCCGTGCCCGCGCCGACCGGGGCCGATGCCGTCCGGCGAGCGGCCCTGATCGCGGCACTCGACGTGGTCGACGGTGGCGTCGAGGAACGGTTCGAACGGATCACCCGCATCGCGCGCGAGGCCCTCGGGGTCTCCGGCTCGTTCCTCAACCTGGCCGGCGAGACCACCCTGACGATCAAGTCGCAGCAGAGCGACGACGCCTTCGGGCCGGTCATCCCGCTGCAGGACACCTTCTGCGGACGGACCCTGGGTGAGCAGGGGCCCGTGGTCGTCCCGGATGCCCGCGAGGACGCCCGGTACGCGGACCTGCCGATGGTGCTCGGTGACCCGAACGTCCGGTTCTACGCCGGGGTCGGGCTCCGTGCCGGCGACGACGACCTGAAGATCGGCACCCTCTGCCTGATCGACCCCGAGCCGCGCACCCTCGACACCGACGAGCTCGAACTGCTGCAGGAACTCGGCGTCTGGGCGGAGCGCGAACTGCTCGCCGGAGCCGACGAGGACCGCCTGCGCACCGTGCTCAACGGCCTGCAGCCGACCGAGGTGCAGGTGCCCGGGTACCGGATCACGGGGATGTCGATCCCGCACGGGCTCGTCTCCGGTGACTTCCACGACTGGCACCGCTCCGGCGAGGACTCGATCCACCTGACCGTGTCCGACGTCATGGGCAAGGGGATGTCCGCCGGGCTCCTCGCCGCGAACATCCGCGGAGGCCTGCTCGCCCGCGGCGACCAGGACCCGGGCACCGCCGTCGCCGAACTCGAGGCGCAGGTCGCCCCCGAGCTCAGCCGTGCCGAGTCCTTCGCGACGATGTTCCACGGCCGACTGACCCCGTCCACCGGACGACTCGACTTCGCCGACGCCGGCCACGGGCTCGTGCTGCAGCTCCGTGACGACGGTGCCGAGCGGATCCTGCGGTCGTCGGACCTGCCGATCGGGCTGCACCCCGCCGGGATGCCCCGCGCGGCCGGGTCGCTCGTGCTCCGGCCCGGTGACGTGCTCATCGTCGTGACCGACGGCGCGCTCGAGCTCTGGGACTCCACGCTCGCGTCGCTGTCCGAGCTGGGGTCGCTGTACCGGGAGTCCCCGGACGTCGAGACGTTCCTGCAGCGGGTGCGCGCACGCGTTGCCGAGCACGACCCGGGCGACGACCTGACCGTCGTCGTCGTGGCGCGCGCGGCCGTCGAGGCGCTCGAGGCCTGACCGGTCGAGAACCGTCGGGTGGTTCGTCGGCCGGTCATGCGGCGTGTCGTCGCCGGCCGAGTGGTCGCGACGCGTCGTGCGTGGGCCGCCGAGTGGTCGCGAACCGTCGGCTGGCGGGGCCTCGACCGACGGTTCGTGACCGTTCGCCGGACCTGAGCGGGGTGTCGTGACCGTCCGGCCGGCGACGGGCCTCAAGCGGCGAGGGGTCGCGACGCGTCGTGCGTGGGCCGCCGAGTGGTCACGAACCGTCGGTTGGCGGGGGCTCGGGCTACGGTTCGTGACCGTTCGCCGGACCTGAGCGGGGTGTCGTGACCGTTCGGGCCACGCCACACCACGCGCCGGCCGGGCGCGGCGTCAGGCGCCGAGGCGCTCGATCAGCTCGGCGTAGCGCGCAGCCGTGCGCTCGACGATCTCGTCCGGGAGCACCGGCGGCGTGCCCTGGCGGTCCCAGTGCGCGCTGAGCCAGTCCCGCACGATCTGCTTGTCGAACGAGTCGGTGCGGTCGGCGGAGCGGGCGTCCCAGTAGCGGCTGGAGTCGCTCGTCAGGACCTCGTCGGCGATGCGGATCCGGCCGGTGGCGTCCTGCCCGAACTCGAACTTGGTGTCGGCGATGACGACGTCCCGCTCGAGCGCGATGGCCGCGGCCTCGGTGTAGACGTGCAGCGAGAGCTCGCGCAGCGTGGCCGCGGTCTCGGCACCGACCAGGTCGACGGTCTGCTCGTACGAGATGTTCTCGTCGTGCTCGCCCTGGGCCGCCTTGTACGCCGGCGTGTAGATCGGTTCCGGCAGGCGGTCACCGTTGGACAGGCCCGCGGGGAGCGCGACGCCGCACACGCTGCCGGTCTCCTGGTACTCGGCCCAGCCGCTGCCGACCAGGTACCCGCGCACGACGCACTCGACGGGGAACATCGTGAGCGGCATGACGTGCATCGAGCGTGCCTCGACCTCGGCGGGCACCGGGGTGCCACCGGAGGACGGGCCGATGATGTGGTTCGGGACGTCGCTCAGCTGGGTGAACCAGAACCGCGACAGGCGGGTCAGCAGTTCTCCCTTGCCCGGGATCGGCGGCTCGAGCGCGAAGTCGTACGCGCTGACCCGGTCCGAGGCGACGAGCAGCAGCTCGGACGCACTCGCCAGGTCGGCGGTGCCCTCGGGCACGTAGAGCTCGCGGACCTTGCCGGATGAGACGTGGCGCCAGCCGGCGATCGGCGCGGGGGCGGTCACTTCGCGACCTTCGCGGCGATGTCGGTGCGGAACTGCGCGCCCTCGAGCGTGATGTCGCCGAGCCCGGCGTAGGCGCGCTCGCGGGCCTGGGCGAAGTCCGACCCGGTCGCGACGACGCTGAGCACCCGGCCACCCGTGGCGACGAGCGTGTCGTCGAGGACGCCGGTGGCGGCGTGCGCGACCGAGACGCCGTCGCGGGCGTTCGCGTCGTCGATGCCGGTGATCGGTCGACCGGTCTGCGGGTTCTCCGGGTAGCCCTCGCTCGCCAGGACGACGGTCACGGCGACCTCGTCGCGGAACACGGGCGCGGGCACGGCACCGAGCTGCCCGGTGGCGGCGGCCAGCAGGAGTTCGCTGAGCGGTGTGGCCAGGCGGGGGAGCACGACCTGCGTCTCCGGGTCACCGAAGCGCGCGTTGAACTCGATCACGCGGACGCCCTGCTCGGTGACGATGAGGCCGCAGTACAGGAGTCCGACGAACGGCGTGCCCTCGTGCTCGAGGCGGCGGACGGTCGGCAGCGCGACGAGCTCGGTGACCTCGTCGACGAAGGCCTGCTCGGACGGCCAGCGGTCGGCGAGCCACGGCAGCGGCGAGTACGCGCCCATGCCGCCCGTGTTCGGTCCGAGGTCGCCGTCGGCCAGGCGCTTGTAGTCCTGCGCGGGGCTGAGCGCGCGGACGTCGTGCCCGTCGCTCAGGAAGAACAACGAGACCTCTTCGCCGTCGAGGAACTCCTCGACCACGACGTGCCCGTGCTGGAGCCAGTAGGTGGCGTGGTCGATCGCGGCCTGGCGGTCGTCGGTCACGAGCACGCCCTTGCCAGCGGCGAGCCCGTCGGCCTTGACCACGTACGGGGCGCCGAGCTCGTCGATCGCGGCGACGGCTTCGTCCGCCGTGCCGGCGTAGACCGGGCGCCCGGTGGGCACACCGGCCTCGCCCATGATCCGCTTGGCGAACGCCTTCGAGCCCTCGAGCTGTGCGGCGGCCTTGCCCGGCCCGAACACGGGGATGCCGCGGGTGCGCACCGGGTCGGCCACGCCGGCGATGAGCGGGGCCTCGGGGCCCACGACGACGAGCTCGACGTCGTTCTCGATCGCGTACTCCGCGACGAGCGCACCGTTGGTGGGGTCGAGGGAGACGGTCTCGACGTCGGCGGCGATGCCGGCGTTGCCGGGCGCTGCCGTGATGACGTGACCGGCATGCTCCGCGAGGAGGGCCGTGATGATCGCGTGCTCGCGGGCACCGGAACCGAGGACGAGGATTCGCACCCGATCACCCTACCCAGCCCGACTCGCCGCCCGCGATGCGAGGGCTAGCCTGTGGAGATGCCACCCAGGAGGATCGAGGATGCCGACGGGCGCGCGGCACTGGCCGCGGTGCGTCGTGGGGAGACGGCCCGACCGGCCGTCGCGACCGCGGTTCGGTGGACGTTGCAGTGCCTGGCGGACGAGGTCCCGGGCAACAGCGTCGAGGTTCGGGTGCCGCCCTTCGCCGCCGTCCAGGCCGTGCCCGGACCCCGGCACACCCGTGGCACGCCGCCGAACGTGGTCGAGACCGACGCCACCACGTGGCTCGCCCTCGCGTCCGGCGAGCTGACCTGGGCCGAGGCGGTCGCGCAGTCGCGCGTCAGCGCCTCGGGCTCGCGCGCCGACCTGACGGCGTTCCTGCCGGTCCGGCTGCCCGCCCCCGGCGCCTGACCCTGCGAGCCGCCGGCACCGATCCGCCGGCACTGATCCGCCAGCACCGAGCCGCCGCGGCGAAAGCGCCTGCGGAGAACTCCCGCGCGAATTAGGTAGTGCCTACCGATGCGCCCGCATCGACCGGGTTCCTAAGCTTGAAGTCGCCGGGATTCGGACCCGACCCGAACGGGTCCGAACCCGGCGACAGGCACCAAGGTACGCGATGTTCCACACAACGTGTCAATCGTGGCGGCGCGTCGTGCTGCAATCCGCAACGTTCTTGCGTGCGCGACAGCCGACGCGGAACGCGGAACCGGCCGTGCCGGGTACCGAGCAGCTCAGAGCAGCTCGCTGAGCTCCGACCGCGCGTGCAGGTCCCACTTCGCGAAGACACGCGACAGGTGCGCGTCGATCGTCCGCGTCGAGAGCCCGAGGGACTCCGCGATCCGCCGGTTGCTCAGCCCCTGCGCGGCGAGTTCGGCGACCTCGTACTCGCGCTTCGTCAGCGGCGGTTTCGAGTGTCCCGCGGTCACGGAGATGCCATGTGCCGCGAGCAGTCCCTGCGCCGCGATCACCCGCGTCCGGTCGCCGGCGCGTACGGCGTCGGCGTACTCGATCACCGCGGCCGCGAGCGGTCCGTCGACGCGGGTGGCGGCCTCGCGCATCCGCTCGAGCGAGCCGGTCGAGTCGCGCCCCTGCGCCATGCCGACCGCGTGGTGCAGGGCGTACCCGTACATCACGTGCGTCCACGAGCCGTTCGCCGTGCTGCGTTCGATGATCTCGTCGGCGTGCTGCAGTCCGGCCGGGTTGCCGAGCACGGCCTCGGTCCAGGCGATCGACACGGCGACCTGCTCGCCGGTGATGCGCATCGCCCGTTGCGGGGTGGTCCGGGCACGGTCGAGCGCGCTGGCGGCTGCTTCCGGGCGTCCGCCGTACGCGAGCGCCAGGGCCAGCCGCGCCCAGGGGTAGGCAGCGAACCCGCCGTGGTCGGCGATGTCGTACCGCTCGCACGCCGCCGAGAACGCGGCGACGGCGTCGTCCCAGCGGCGCTGTGCGATCGCCAGGTTGCCCTGACCGATGAGCTCGAGCGTGAAGTCGTACTTCAGGTAGGGGCTGGACCGGCCCGCCGGCACCTCGATGATCAGGTCGTCCAGGTCGCCGCGCCACATCTGCACCTGGTGCAGGACGGAGGAGTTCTCGCCGACGCTCCAGGGCGCTGCCTCGACGTGGGCCACGGCGGTGGCCAGGGCACGGTGACCGAGCGCGGACGCGTCGTCCAGTCGGCCGGCGGTCGCCAACGCCATCACGGCGCAGGGTGCGACGGCGAGGAACGACATCGGCATCGTCGGGGCGTCCACGATGCCGCTGCGCTCGATCTCGGCCCGGACCTCGGCGAAGTCGCCGCCCCAGCCCTGGTGCGCCATCCGCAGCAGCCGGAGCCGTTCGACGGCCTCGTCGGACACGACCAGGCGCGTGGCGGCATCGGTCAGGGCGACCGCCGCCGCGATGTCGTCGTCGTGGAACTGGCGGATGTTCGCCAGGGTCTCGCACGCTTCGATGACGGCCTCGTCGGTGACGTCGCCGACGTGCCGCTTCGCCACGCCCCAGGCGGCTTCGGCGTCGGCGCGGCCGGCTTCTCGGCCGTCCGAGTACGAGTACGCCAGCGAGCGGAGGCAGTGCGCCGCGACCTGTTCGGTGGGGGTGAGCGTCGTGCGGAGCGCTGCCGAGGCCAGGGCGATCCCGCTCTCGTGCTCCTGCAGCCGCACGGCGACCTGCGCCGCGTCGAGCAGCTGGTCGACCGACGGCAGCACCCCGCACTCGAGCGACCACAGTGCGGCACGCAGGCGTGCGGCGGGCGGTGCGCCCTCGGGCCGGTCGGTGCGGAAGGCGTTGGCGCGCGCGAAGAGTGCCGTTCGCCGGGCCACCGGCACCAGGGTCCGGATGACCTCGCCGACGAGCGGGTGCGACGGCCGGACGACCGCGGCACCGTCGTCGAGCGAGTCGATGCGGACCAGGCCGAGCGCGACGACCCGGTCGACGTCCCCGCCGGTCACCAGGCCGAGCAGGCGGGCGAGCGGGATCGGGTCGGCGAGGGCGACGATGTCGACGACGTCGCGCAGGTCCTCCGGCAGCGACCCGAGCTCGGTGCGGTACATGTCGGCCAGGCTGTCCGACGCGGTCACCCGTCCACGCCAGTACCACCCGGTCGCGGTGTGGTCGAGGGCGCCGGAGACCCGCGCCGCACGGACCACCTCGCGCAGGTACAGCGGGTTGCCGGCGGTGGCGCGGTGGACGCGCTCGGCCGAGGCGTTCTCGAGCGGCGAGCCCAGCGCCTCGGCCACGAGCGCCGCGGTCTCGTGCAGCGCCAGGGGCTGCAGGTCGATGCGCTCGAGCAGGTCGTCCTGCCACAGCGCGCGGAGCGGCTCGGGGAGGGCCGTGAAGTCACGGCAGGTCAGGACCAGCCGAGCGCCCTGCCGGCGGACCAGCCAGGCGACGTACCGCGCGGAGATCGCGTCGAGGTGGTCTGCGTCGTCCACGCGGAGCAGGACGTCGCGGTCGACGAGGTCCTCGATCGCCCGGAAGCGCTGCTCGGCGCCGGTGTCGTCGGACAGCTCCGAGATGGACGCCGGCAGCTCGCCGAAGCGCTCGGCGACGGCGCCGAAGGGCATCGACCGGCTCGCGGCCACCGCCGTGATCGGCACGACGACCGTGCGGCCGGTGCCGTCGCGACCGGCGACGCGGTCGGTGACCCGCGCCGCGGCGGTGCTCTTGCCGATGCCGGGGGCACCGACGAGCGCGACGCTCCACCGGTGCTCGGCGACGACGGCGACGGCGCGGTCCTCTTCCGCGCGCTGCGCGACGGGCCAGGCCACGCGGGCGGGGGCGGCCGGTCGGCGTCGGCGGGCGGGTGCGGTTCGTTCACGCATCCGACACACCTCCTCCGCTTGGGATACCGACCAGTAGCGTCCATCCTCTCCCGGATCGGTCGCCGCGCACAGGCCGCGGGACGTCCCACAGTGGGGGACAATGGACGGGTGAGCAACACCGATCAACCCGACGAGCAGCCGCTCCCCACGCCGGCACCGGCTCCCAGCGCGGTCGCCAGCCCCGACGAGGTCACCATCCGCCGTGCACCGAAGTTCGGCGTGTTCATCGTCGGAGGTGCCGTGCTCGGGTTCCTCGCGACCCTCGTCGTGGTCGCCCTCACCATGAACCTCGGCGGCCAGCGGGACCAGACCAGCTTCGGCAGCCTGGTCGGCTACTTCAGCCTGTGGGGCGTCACGATCGGCGCCTTCGTCGGTGCGGTCGTCGCCGTCGTGTTCGACCGGGTCTACGCCCGGCGGTCGGCCCGCCTGACGGCGGAGCGCGTCGAGGTCGAACTGCCGCCCGAGACGGTCGACGGCGAGCTCGACGACCACGGTGACCAGCGGCCGTAGCCGCTCCCGATCAACGGACTGGAGGCCCGGTGCCAGCTGGCACCGTCCCTCCAGGCACGGCCGTCACCCCGCTGGCGCGGTGCGCCGGTACCGGCTGGTGGGGCCCACCTCCAGTCCGTCGTCTGGTCGCGTCTCGGACGCGACCTAGCTGAGCTGGTTGGCCTCGACCCAGGACAGGTACTCCGGGCTCACGGTGCCCGTGACGTACTCGCCGGTGAAGCAGCTCATCTCCAGGTCGGTGACGTCCGAGCCCTCGATGATGGCGTCGCGCATGTCCCCGACCTCCTGGTAGATCAGGTGGTCGCTGCCGAGCACGCGGTTGATCTCCGGGATCTTCCGGTCGTGCGCGATGAGCTCCGCACGCGTCGGCATGTTGATGCCGTAGACGTGCGGGAACCGGACAGGGGGAGCGGCGCTCGTGAACGTGACCTCGTTCGCGCCGGCGGCCCGGGCCATCTCGACGATCTCGCGGCTCGTGGTGCCACGCACGATCGAGTCGTCGACGATCAGGATGTTCTTGCCCTTGAACTCGGACGACATCGCGTTGAGCTTCTGGCGCACCGAACGCTTGCGCTCCGCCTGCCCCGGCATGATGAAGGTGCGGCCGACGTAGCGGTTCTTGTAGAAGCCCTCGCGGTACTCGATGCCGAGCTTCCGGGCGACCTGCATGGCCGCCGGACGGCTCGAGTCCGGGATCGGCATGACCACGTCGATGTCACCGGTCGGCGCGTACTGCTCGATGGTGTCGGCGAGACGGTTGCCGAGGCGCAGACGCGCGTCGTAGACCGAGATGCCGTTCATCACCGAGTCGGGACGCGCCAGGTAGACGTACTCGAACGAGCACGGCACCAGACGCGGGTTCTTCGCGCACTGGCGGGCGTGCATCTGGCCGTTCATCTCGATGAAGACGGCCTCGCCCGGGGCGATGTCGCGGACGATCTCGTAGCCGCCGGACTCGAGCACGAGCGACTCGCTCGCGACGACCCACTCCGGCTGCCCGGCCTCGTCGAACTTGTGGCCGAGGATCAGCGGGCGGATGCCGAACGGGTCGCGGAAGGCCAGCAGCCCGTGCCCGGCGATGGTCGCGATCGTGGCGTAGGAGCCCTCGACCCGCTCGTGCACGCGCTCGACGGCGTCGAAGACCTGACCCGGGTCGAGGTTCGCGCCGCGGACCTGGCCCTGCAGCTCGTGCGCCAGCACGTTCACCAGGAGCTCGGTGTCGCTCGTCGTGTTCAGGTGGCGACGGTCGATGTCAAACAGTTCACGCGTGAGTTCCCGCGTGTTGGTGAGGTTGCCGTTGTGGACGAGGACGATGCCGTACGGCGCGTTCACGTAGAACGGCTGGGCTTCTTCTTCGTTCGTCGCGGCGCCCTTGGTGGCGTAGCGGACGTGTCCGAGCCCCATGGTGCCGAGGAGGGCACGCATGTCGCGGGTGCGGAACGCCTCACGCACGTGGCCGCGGGTCTTGTGCATGTGGTGCACGTGACCCTCGACCGTGGCGATGCCCGTCGAGTCCTGCCCGCGGTGCTGCAGGAGGAGCAGTGCGTCGTAGATGGATTGGTTGGCGGGGCCCTGCGCAACAAGGCCGACGATGCCGCACATTCGCGGGTGTGCTCCAGACCGTAGAATCGGGGGGTACCGAACAAGTCTGCCATGTCACCGCGAAGGACTCCGCATGCCCAACCCGTACGCCGAAGCCGGAGTGGACACCGCTGCCGGTGACCTGGCCGTCGAACTGATGAAGTCCGCGGTCGCGGCCACCCACAACGCCTCGGTCCTCGGTGGCGTCGGTGGGTTCGCCGGGCTCTACGACGTCTCGTTCCTGAAGGACTTCTCACGCCCGTTGCTCGCGACCTCGACCGACGGCGTCGGCACCAAGGTCGCCATCGCGCAGGCGATCGACAAGCACGACACCATCGGGCAGGACCTGGTCGGCATGGTCGTCGACGACATCGTCGTGGTCGGCGCGAAGCCGCTGTTCATGACCGACTACATCGCGTGCGGCCGCGTGGTGCCTGGCCGGATCGCCGACATCGTCGCCGGCATCGCCCGCGGCTGCTCGGAGACCGGCACCGCCCTGGTCGGTGGCGAGACCGCCGAGCACCCGGGACTGCTCGGCCCGGACGACTACGACGTGGCCGGTGCGGCGACGGGTGTCGTCGAGGCCGACGCACAGCTCGGCGCGCACCTGGTGCAGGACGGCGACGTGGTCCTGGCGATCGAGTCGTCGGGCCTGCACTCCAACGGGTACTCACTGGTGCGGCACATCCTGGCGTCGCGCGGTGTCGGCTTCACGGACCAGCTGCCCGAGCTGAGCGGCGTCGGGTTCGGCGGCGCGGTCTCCGTCGGCGAAGCCCTGCTCGAGCCGACCCGCCTGTACACCGCACCGCTCCTGGCGCTGCTCGAGCAGCACCCGGGCGCGGTGCACTCGCTCTCGCACGTGACCGGTGGTGGCATCGCCGCGAACCTGGCGCGCGTGCTGCCCGTCGGTTCCTGGGTCGAGGTCGACCGTTCCACCTGGCAGCCGCTCCCGGTGTTCCGGGTCCTGGCCGACATGGCCGGCACCCCGATCGAGGACACCGAGGGCACCTGGAACCTGGGCATCGGCATGTTCGCCGTCGTCTCGGCCGGGGCTGCTGCCGAGGTCATCGCCTCGCTCGGTGCCGCCGGCATGCCCACGTGGCCCGTCGGCACGATCGCCACGTCCGCGCGGGACCTGACCGGGTTCGAGCAGGGCGCCAAGGGTGTCGACGGCGGCGCGGTCCGGCTCGTCGGGAGCTACGCGGGCTGACCCGCCGGGTGGCGTGCTGCCGCCGCGCCGTTCTGCCTGCGGCGAGTGGTCACGAACCGTCGCTCGGCAGGCCCGCAGCCGACGATTCTTGACCCCTCGGCGGCGTGCACGCGGTGAGTCGTGACCACTCGAGCCCGGGGCTTGGGCGCGCTATCGGCTCGCCGTGGAGCCTGCGGCGAGTGGTCACGAACCGTCGCCTGGCGGGCCTGCAACCGACGGGTTGTGGCCGCTCGGCGGCGTGCACGCGGTGAGTCGTGACCACTCCAGGCCGGGATCCGAGCGCGCCGACGGGTGTCCGGGCACGCGGAAACGCCGCGCTGCCCGAAGGCTGCGCGGCGTGACTGCGAGAGAGGTCAGGCGGACTTGTTCTGGTCTGCCTGGGTCTCGAACTCGTCTTCGTCTTCCGCCGGTTCCGGACCGTACTGGTCCGCCCAACGGTCGACGTAGTTCTCGTCGGAGTGTTGTCCGGCGGAGAGCTCCTGCTCGAGCGCACCGTAGTTCGTCTGCGGGCTGAAGTACTTCAGCTCACGGGCGACCTTGGTGTGCTTCGCCTTCTGACGGCCGCGCCCCATGCGTGACCCCCTCGTTCGGCTCTGGTCCGGTCCTGGCGAATGACGGAAGATCACTCGGGGAACCAGACGGTTCGTGGTTTGAAATCTGCCGATCACTCTACCATGTACCTCGATCTGGACGTCGCGCGACGGCTGGCCCGCACAGCAGAATCGAAGTGATGACGGAACCCCTCGAGCCCCCGGTCGACCAGCACGCCCGCGTGGTGGTGATCGGTGCGGGGCAGGCGGGGCTCTCCGTGGGATACCACCTGCGTCGCCTCGGGCTCGTCCCCGGCAGCGACCTGGTGATCCTCGACCGCGCGCCGAGCACCGGTGGGGCGTGGCAGTTCCGGTGGGAGGCGCTGCGGCTCGGGGCGGCGCACCGGGTGCACGACCTGCCCGGCATGCGCGCGATGGGCCTGGAGTTCGACGATGCCGACCGGTCACGACCCGCGCGGGACGTCGTCGGCGAGTACTACCGGCGGTTCGAGCAGCACTACGACCTGCGGGTGCGGCGCCCGGTCACGGTGACGTCCGTCTCACGCATCGGCGGCGACGGCGGCGTGGCGGACGACGCTCCGGCGGACGGTGGCCTGTGCGTCACGACCCGGAGCGCCGACGGCACCGTCACGCGCATCCGTGCCGAGGTCGTGGTGAACGCATCCGGCACGTGGGGCACCCCGTTCGTGCCGTGGTACCCGGGGCGCGACGTGTTCCGTGGACGCCAGGTCGACACGACCGAGTACCGCAGCGCCTCCGAGTTCGCCCGCCAGGACGTCGTGGTGGTGGGCGGTGGGACGAGCGCGATCGGGTTCCTGCTCGAACTCGACGGCGTCGCCCGTTCGACCCGGTGGTTCACCCGGCGCCCGATGGTCTGGGCCGGGACGGCGTCGCTCGACGTCGAGTCCGCGGTGGCCGCCGTCGACGAACAGGACCGTGCCGCCCGCGCCGGCGAGGTCCTGCCGAGCATCGTCAGCGGCACCGGGGTCCCGGTGTCGCGACGGATCCGCGCCGGCATCGACCGCGGTGTGCTGCGCGACGAGCCGATGTTCACCCGGATGGACGAGACCGGGGTGGTGCGGGCAGACGGCACCCACGTGCACGCCGACGCGGTGATCTGGGCGACGGGGTTCCGGGCCGACCTGCGGCACCTCGCGCCGCTGCACCTGCGGACCACGGCGGGCGGGGTGGTGGTCGAGGACGGCCGGTCGGCCGAGGAGCCGCGCTTGTTCCTGGCCGGCTACGGTCCCCAGGCATCGACCATCGGTGCGAACCGGGCCGGCCGACGCATCGCCCGCCAGGTCATGGACGCGCTGGCGGGCTGAACGGCACTGCAGCCCCTCGCACCGTGCGAGGGGCAGCGTGAACGGTGCGAGGTTCCGTTCCCGGTGCGGGCCTCGTGAGCTCTCACCGGGAACGGAACCTCGCACCAGACGAAACCGGGACGCGCGGCTCAGGCAGGGAGGGGCTCCTCGACGCCACGACGACGGCGCGACGACTTGAGCACCAGGGCATCGAGCGAGAACCGCCCGGGCCCGGTCAGTGCGACAGCGAGCGAGGCCACCGCGAGCACGAGCACGTACTCGAACCCGCCGTCCTGCGAGTAGAAGCCCGCGGTGCCGTGGGCAAGGAACCCGGCGACGACCATGTCGACTGCCAGCAGCACACCGACGACGCGGGTCGCGACGCCGAGCACGAGCAGGACGCCGCCGACGAGCTCGAGGCCGGCGACGAGGGGTGCTGCGACCTCGGCGAGGGGAACGCCCATGCCCGAGAAGCCCTGCACCACGTTGGGGATGCCCTGGGCGAACTTCTGGGCGCCGTGGGCGATGAACACCACCCCGAGGACGATGCGGAGCGCGGTCAGGCCGATGGAGGTCGATGTCGTTCGCATGGCCACGAAGGTAGCCGGTGACGCGTCATCGATCGTCCTCGAACAGGGGACTGACCGCGCTTCGCCAGAACATGCCCAGAGCATGCCCAGCCAGCGGTCCGCCGAAGGGCGGACTGCTTCTCAGGAATCGGCGCCGCGGCCGGTCTGCTGCTGGAGGCGGTCGATGTGCTCCGACGCCTGCGCCTTGGTGAGGTCGGCGGGGAGCTCCTCGCCGGCTTCACGGGCCAGGGTGTCGAGGTAGCTGCGCTGCGGTCCGGTCATCGGCTCGTCGCCGGTGACCCACTGCTCGGGGTCCTTGCTCGCGTCTGTGGAGGGGTCGGGTCGGGGGCCGCCGAGGGTCTCGCCCTGGATCGGTGCGTCCGGGGTCTGCTGCTGGTCGCGGTCTGCGTCACTCATGTCCGCGACGGTACGCCGCACCCCCGTCACGACACGCAGCAGCGGCGTCCCCCGAAGCGGCTCAGCGGCTCAGCGGCCCAGCGGCACAACGGCACGCATCGAACCGAAGCCGCTCAGCGGCCCAGCGCGCACGACGGCACGCATCCGCACCGAAGCGGCTCACACGGCCGTCGCCGCGTACCGCACCAGGTCGGCCCCGACGGCACTCGTGGCGATCGGCACGACGCGGTCGTCCCGCCGGATCCAGATGGTCGCCGCACGCTCGTCGATCCGGTCGACCTCGTGCAGCTCGCCGTCGAGCAGCACCGACGCCGTGACCCGGACCCGGGCGCTCGCCGGACGTGGCGGCAACCCGACCACGTCGTCGCCGTACGCCGGGTGCTCGCCGGGCTGCAGGAACGGGGACACCGGGGCCGTGACGACCTCGAGTCCCTCGTCGACCGCGGTCACCGCCACCAGGCGGACGGCCTGGTCGGTCGGCAGCGGCACGTCGACGACGGGCTCGGCGGTGGGGCCGGCCAGTGCGCGGAAGGCGGGTCGACCGTCGGGGGCGAGGTGGGCCTCCAGGCCGTCGATCCGGACGCGACCGCGCCCACGGGAGTCGGCGTAGACGCCGGGCTCGATGCCGGACTGCCGCGCCTCGAGCCGGGTGAGGACGACGCGGTCCGGGCGGTACCAGTCGCGGAGTGCGGCCGGGTCCACCCACCCGACGCTCGGGACGCCGCGGGAGAGCGCGGCGGACTCGTCGGCGGCGCGCTCGTCGCGCGCGCCGAGCGGGTGCTCGCCGCGCACGGCGACGAGTCCTTCGAGCGGGCTGCCGGCCGGCGGTTCGTGGTCGAGCACCTCGACGCGCTTCGAGACCTTGCCGCCGTGTCCGTCGAACGTGGCGAACGTCCGCAGGTCACTGATGGTCATGGGGCCACATGCTACGACTCGTCGGCTCCCCGTCGCGGCGGGGAGGGCACGAGGGCGTGGATCTCTCCCGTGCAGAGCGCGGGATCGACGCCCTCGGCGGGGCCCGCCGGACGGGTCGCGCGGCGCGGCTGGATGCTGTTGCGCTCGGCGGATCGGAGCAGGCGGTCTTCGGCTGAAGCCGAGGCCGCGGCCTCGGCCGACGAACCGGGCTGCGCGGGGCGGCGGAGCGGGGGCCGGACGGGCTCGCCGCGGCGTTCCTGGCCGGGCAGCGGGCGGGAGCGGCGGCCGTACAGCAGCTCGGACGAGTCGAGCAGCCACGGCACCAGGGCCACGGTGACGCCGTGCACGAGCAGCAGCTTCTTGCGGATGCGGCGGCCGCGGTGGTTGTGGAGCAGGCCCTCCCACCAGTGCCCGACGATGAAGATCGGGGTGTAGACGGTGACGACCTCGGAGCCGTGCTCGTTCCGGTGCGCCTTGATGTACTTGATCAGGGGCATCGAGATGTCGCGGTACGGGCTCGGCACGATCGTCAGCGGCACCTGGATGCCGTACTCCGCCCACTGGTCGCGCAGGCGCTGGGACTCGGCGTCGTCGATCGCGACGTGGACCGCCTCGATGCTCGCGTGCTCGGCGGCGACCGCGTAGTCGAGCGCCTTGAGCACGGGCTTCTGCAGCTTGTTCACCAGGACGATGGCGTGGTCCCCGGTGGCGCCGAACTTCGTCTCGACGTCGGCCTCGATCTCGTGCGAGACGTCGCGGTAGTAGCGGTTCACGCCGAGCATGAGCACGTACAGCACCGGCATGATCAGGAACACGAGCCAGGCACCGTGGGTGAACTTCGTGATCGTGACGATGACGAGCACCACGAGGGTGAAGGTGGCGCCGATCGCGTTGATCGTGCGGGAGCGGACGACCTGCCCGCGGTTCACGGGTGGCTCGCCGTCTGCGGTGGGCGCCCCGTTCCGGTCCCGATCGGCCCGCAGCAGCCGTGTCCAGTGCACGACCATGCCCGTCTGTCCGAGCGTGAACGACACGAAGACACCGATGATGTAGAGCTGGATGAGGCTCGTGACGTTCGCCCGGTAGACCACGAGCAGCGCCGCGGCGACGAGGGCCAGGACGATGACGCCGTTCGAGTAGATGAGTCGGTCGCCGCGGGTCGAGAGCGCCTTCGGGGCGTACGAGTCGCGCGCCAGGATCGACCCGAGGAGCGGGAACCCGTTGAAGGCCGTGTTCGCCGCGAGGAGCAGGACCGCCGCCGTGGTCGCCTGGATCACGAAGAACAGCACCGAGTTGTTGCCGAACGTCGCGGCCGCGATCTGGGCGATGAGCGAGCGCTGCGGCGTGGTGGCGCAGTTCGCGAAGCCCTGCAGGTCGCAGGCCCGCTCGGCGTAGTGCACGTGCGACACGAGCGCCAGGGTGATGAGCCCGATGAACAGGACGATCGCGATGCCACCCATGGCGACCAGGGTGGCCTGCGCGTTCTTGATCTTCGGTCGGCGGAACGCCTGCACGCCGTTCGCGATGGCCTCCACGCCGGTCAGGGCCGAGCAGCCCGAGGCGAAGGCGCGGAGGAGCAGCAGGATGAACGCCGCCTGCGTCGTGTGCTCGACGTTCTGCACGGTGTACGCCGCGGACTCGGCGACCGGGGCGTTGCCGGCGGCGACCCGGACGAGCCCGGTGACGACCATCACGAAGACGCTCGCCACGAACAGGTAGGTCGGGATCGCGAAGGCCTTGCTCGACTCCCGCACCCCCCGCAGGTTGGCGGCGGCGAGCAGCACGACGAACAGCAGGGCGAGCTCGACGCGGAAGTGGTCGAGCATCGGGAGCGCCGAGATGATGTTGTCGACACCGGAGGCGACCGACACGGCCACCGTCATCACGTAGTCGACGAGCAGCGCGCTCGCGACGACCAGCCCGGCCTTCTCGCCGAGGTTCCGGTGCGCCACCTCGTAGTCGCCACCACCGGACGGGTACGCCTTGATGAGTTGCCGGTACGAGGCGACGACGACCACGAGCAGCAGCACGACGAGTGCGGCGACCCACGGCGCGAACGTCAGGAAGGCCATGCCGCCGAGCAGCAGGATCATCAGGAGTTCCTGCGGCGCGTACGCGACAGAGGACAGCGGGTCACTCGCGAAGATCGGCAGGGCCAGGTGCTTCGGGAGGAGCTGTCCTTCGAGCTTCTCAGAGGGGAGGGGATCCCCGATCAGTCGTGCTTTCAACGACCGGATCTCGTTCGTCACGAGCGGCAAACCTACTCAGTTCCGGGCGCGAGTCAACACGGTTCGCCTGCCGCACATTCCCGGTCGGCTGCGGGCGCTCCACCCTGGGTGCCGTACACCCCTCACTGTTGACGCGGGGTCAACCAGTACAGTCGCCAGCATGAGCGCATCGACAGGCCCGGGTGACGCAGCTGCGAAAGCTCCCCACGCCATCACCGAGGTGGCGCGTTCCGCCGGTGTCTCGAGTCGGACCCTTCGGCACTACGAGGCCGTCGGACTGCTGCCGGCCACCGCCGTCGGCGCCGGTGGGCTGCGGCGCTACGACGACCGTGCGCTCGTCCGGCTGCAGCGCATCCTGCTGCTGCGCGGGCTCGGACTCGGGCTGCCGGAGATCGCGCGACGGCTCGACGACGAGGGTGAGGACGTCGCGGCGCTCACGGCACACCTGACGTGGCTCGAGCACGAGCGGGACCGGCTGGCCCGGCAGCTGGCCGCGGTCCGCACCACCGTGGCGCGCGTCGAGCACGGGGAGGACCTGACGGCAGGCGAGGCGTTCGCCGGCTTCCCGCCGACGCGGCTTCCGGCTCCCTGAGGCGTCGGCAGCGCCCCCCCCCCCGCACGCGGCGGGCCGACAGACGGTGCGGACGACGGCCGGGAGGCCCTGGTCGCCACCGCCTGTCGGCCGCAGACCGTCAGAGCGACTTGCGCAGGGCCTCCAGGCCGTCACGCAGACGCGTCACGGTGTCCGCACCGAGCGTGCCGCGGGTCGCCCGCCGGCGCAGGTCCGCACGCACCTGCTGCCGGAACGACGACAGCGCCATCTCGAGCTCGCGCAGGGCGCGGGCACTGTCCGACGGCACGGACACGGGCTCCTCGGCGGAACCGGTCGCCGGGCTCTCGGCGGCGGCGGCCAGGTCGGCACGGAGCGAGCGCATGGCCTCGCCGACCGAGGCGCGCACGCCGTCGGCCAACGACTTCACCGAGTCGCTCACGCCGGACTCGACCGTGGCGATCTCGTCGGCACGTGCCGCGAGCTCGGCACGGCCGGCGTCCGTGATCGCGTAGACGGTCTTGCGGCCGTCGGCGGTCTTCGTGACCAGGCCGTCGTCCTCGAGCTTCGCGAGCCGGGGGTAGACGGTGCCGGCGCTCGGCACGTAGGTGCCGCCGAAGCGGTCGCCGAGTGCCTGGATGAGCTCGTAGCCGTGCATCGGGTGGTCGGCCAGCAGGACGAGCAGGTAGAGGCGCAGGTGGCCGTGGGCGAAGACGGGGCTCATTCGGGCACCTCGCTCTCGTTCGTCGGTGTGGTCGGCGTCGTCGGGGGTGTCGGCTCGGCGACCGGCGGGGCGTGCAGCACCGCGATGTCGCCGGAGACGGAGTTCACCCGCAGGTCGAGCCACTGGCCGGACAGCTCGCCGCCCTGCTTGACGTACGAACCGCGCACTCCGCGGATCTCGGCGTCGTCGAACTGCAGCTTGCCGGTCGCGGTGTTCACCGTGCACTTGTAGGCGACGCCGTCCGCCAGGCGGACGCTCACCGACCCGGACACCGTGTTGACGCGCGCGGACTCGGGGACCCCGTGCAGGTCGAGCACGACGTCGGCCGAGACGCCGTCGGCCTGGAACCGCGGGATCTCGCCGGTGGCCACGACGTCGCCGGAGACGGTGTGCACCGCGAGCGCGCCGTCGAGGTCGCGGATCGTGGTGGCGCCCGAGACGGCGTTGACCGTGACGTCACCCGCGACGCCGTCGACGACCAGGTCGCCGGACACCGTGTTGAGGGTGGCGCCGCGGTTCGTGCCGGACAGCAGCGCACCGGCCGAGACGACACCGAGCGTGATGCCGGCGTCGCGGGGGACCAGGATGCTGACGTCGGCGTGGGCCTTGCCGCGGAAGGACTTCAGGAACCCGATGGGGTCGTCCCACCGGACCTGGGGGTGGTCGACGGTGAGGGTGTCGCCGTCGACCTCGATGAGCATCTGCTTGCCGGACACGCTGTGGATCTCGACCCGGGCCGTGGGTTCGTCGTGTGCGACGACGTCCACCTGCCCGCCGACGAGGCCGACACGCACGGTGCGCACGATGCCGGTGTCGATGACCTTGGGCTCGTCGACGAGCCACTTCTCCTGCGCCATGTTGCCTCCTGGAACTCGCGATGTATCGCGTCTGTGGAGGTCACGCTATATCGCGTTCCGCACGGCCGCAAGGGGTCGCACGCGATCACCGGGCGATCACCGGGCGATCGCCGGGCGATCGTGAGCAGGAATGGTCGGGTGGGGGCCGTGGACCCGACCGTTCCTGCTCACGAAGCGGGTGTGGCGGGGGTGGGGCCTGTCTC
>NZ_QKTB01000006.1:0-145519 GCF_003234405.1 Curtobacterium sp. MCLR17_045 | reverse complement strand
CGAGGCGTGGGAGACCATCGTGTCGGTGGCGAAGGTCGTCGTGGCGGTGGGTGGGATCATCGCGATGATCATCCCGGGGCCGTGGACGTTGATCATCGCGGCGATCGCGCTCGTGGTGTTGGCGGACACGTTGTACAAGATGAGCAAGGGTGAAGCCGACGGGTGGGACCTCGCGTTCTCCCTGCTCGACTGCGTCCCCGGTGCTGGTGTCCTGGGACGGGCAGCGGGCATCGCTCGATCCGTGAGTAAGGCAGCGTCAGCCGAGCGTCTTGTGGGAACTGCCGCGAACGGTGCGGCCAACCTCAGGAACGGATCAGAGGTCGTCGCCGGGATCACGAAGGTCGTCGTCGATGGCAGGCGGTCGGCGGTGCAAGGTGTCGAGATGACATTGAAGTACAAGAAGACGTGGGGCGCTGGCCGCCGGGCGGCCGCTGATCAGAAGGTTGCGCAACTCGATGACCTCGCTCGCAAGGGTGAACTCCGTTACACAGAGGTTTCGGAGGCCGACCGGAAATTCCGCGTGCGAGACGCATTGAAGAAGCACACTGGTCTTGACCCGAAGGGCATGGATGCTGACCACGTTCAAGACCTGCAGCTCGGCGGACAGAACATTGTGTCGAACTTCCAATGGCTTGATCGGAGTGTCAACAGATCGATCGGCTCTCAGGTCCGGCATGAGGTCGAGCGGCTACAGTTGGATCCAGGTGATCTCGTTCATCGCGTAACTATATCTATGCGGAAGTAGAACTCTCTTTGATCGATGTCAAGACGCTGCGTGAGGCAGTAGAACCTTCCTCCCTGAACATTACAAAGCCCGTGCGAGCGGAGCTGGACAAAGTTAAGAAGATCAGGTCGTTCGGTACCGATCCCGGAGGCGCTGCGCTGCTTCGTGGTTCGGCGCTGCTGGCGATATATGGTGATAAAAGCCGTAATATGCTACTCGCGCGATCGTTGCAAGTACCTGATTCAACGCTTCCGCACATCCAGAGAACCCGGCAGCGAGCCGCGTACGCGACGGCGTTTTACGCGTCCTATCGAGATTCGGTCGCGCCGTCGGTCGCGCAGCGGACCTTCGGATGGACGGTCAAATCACCCCTGCTCGAGGGGAAGGCTCTTCGCCATCACATCGACAGGTCGCCCGAGGAACGGGAGATGGATGAATTCATGCCGGTTTCCGGACATTTGGACCTGTACTCGGTTGACCTGACCATCTTGTCCACCATGTGGCTTTTCGGGGGATCGGACGCTTGGCCGATCCCACGCATAGAGGATGAGTGGGAGCGTAATGCTTCTGCTATTCGTGAACTCCCGGGGTATTCAATTGACTGAACTTCAGCTCGACGAGAGCGTGGGTGGCGTCGGCGCTCGATATGTGCCCAGAAACTTTCCCCCTGTACTGGCTGACGCAAATTGGTGTGGTGCTTCTTTCAATCGCGGCCTCCTTCGCATTCATGATTCAGTGTCGGGGCCTGAAGCTGCCGAGTCTGTCGCGCTTGCATTTGCGGGCGAAGTGAGCTCATCAGTGGATGTGGTCGCTTTCGACTGGGCGGGCCGACAATTTGTAGTCGATGAAGGAGCGGGGGGCGTGGAAGGTCAGGCCCACGCCATTTATGGCGCCGACCCGGCGACCGGACTGATTGAGGAGGTTGCCGACATTGATGAATTCCTTCTTCTCCTTCAAGTGCCCGAGGTGACCGCTGTCCTTCAATCACAGCGTTTCGAGCAAGCGCTCATTTATCACGGCAGGGATTCGTTGCGCTTCGACGAGGTCGTCGCAGTGCGGAAGCCGATGTTCTTCGGGGGGGAGGACGTGCCGGCTAACACAGAAATACAAGACGTGTCTGTGTATTGGGGTCTCAATGCCCAATTGATTCGAAAGGGAAAAGATGGAGGCGCCTTTAGGGGCTTCCGCGCGTCAGAATGAGCTGGTCCACTCGCGCACGAGCACAACGAGGCGTCGACCGTGGACGAGGTGAAGCGGTTCCGCAAAACCGGAACATCATGACTCCGAGCGACAGCCGAGTGAGTGTGGCCTACTGGACCGATGCGATAGAAGTCTTGACGCGCGGCATCGAGGGGTTTCGCCCGTTCAGTCATGTGTTCCGGGCCGACGACGTGCGAGCTGGGATTATTCGAACGACCGCGAACTTCGACAACGCGCTCTTTCTGTTGGGTGCGCGGTACTCGGCGGGCTTTCCGACGTCACTCCTCGCGGATGATCTCGAGTCGGTCGTCACTATCTGGGAGAACTGGAACCGCTACGCTGCCGTGCTCGGGGAGGGGCCGCGGCTGATTCAAAGATATACCGGGCGGCCATCTTGAATGCAGGCGCTGCGCGCATCCGGTCCATCCGCGGGACAGGGGTGACTTCGATCAACTCTTCCTACTCGAGACACGGTGATGTTGCATGCGAACTCTGAAGGATGCTCAGGACGAATTTGCGAAGGAAGTGCGCACTGACGAAGACCTTATTTGGGATAGGGGATGGATCGAGACCGACGATTGGTGGATCGTTCTGTACAATAGTCGAAAGTATTACGAGACGCAAAATCCATTGTTTAGCCTGGCTGGAAATGGCCCGTTTGTTGCACCAAAAGACGGCGGTGCATGTTTCACTCTTCAAGCAAATACCTCGGTCGAATCACAAATAGAGCAACGGGGTCAGCGGGTCATCAGTCGGTCTCGGTGAAGCCACTCCTGGCTCGCGCGTAGAAGAACGAGGTGACGGTCGAGGGTCGTACCCGCAGTGTTTCTAGCTGGAACTTTGGGATTGCTCGGGATTCCGTTGACCGTTGGTCGGGTGGCAGGGCAAGGCAGGAACTGATCAAGCGCCAATCTGAATTGATCCGACGATCTGCCAAGTCTCACACTGATTCTCCGGTGCGGGGGCCGAGTACACGAACCTCATCAACCGTTTACGGCAAAAGAGGTTGAACGCTTCACGAAGCGTCGCCACGCTGAGCCCCGAACGTTGGGGGGCGCTGAGGTTCGGATAAAGTGGCAAGGCGCGAATTGGTCGAAAGCGAATCCAGATCGGTCTCACGACCCCCGAAGCTCACCGGAGGACCACAGTGAGGGAACGTAGGCTCACAACCGTCGAGGAACGGCAAATCGAAGCGCGTTTGATCGCGCCCGAGGGATTCCAGTATCCCGAACGATTCCAACGTGTCCTTGCACAGGACCCACTTCCCGAAATCGATCCCTTCATGTGGACGTCTGAGTACGAGAACCAGGCAACGGACTGGGTTGACATCGTTGGGAAGCAGTATCCGACCCGTTCCCTCGTACCCTTCGCAAAGCACCAGGACACAGACGATGTGTTCTGCTTTGACGGTGGCGACCGGTCGGGCAACCCTCCCGTGCTGATCATCCACACGTTCGCTTCGCCCGGGACGGAGTACCGGGGGCAGTGGACGTCCTTCGACGTCTGGTGGGAGGAGATGGAGGAGCATCGAGCAGCGTGGCTCGCGGAGCAGGAAGAGGACTGAGACATGCCTCGTACGGACACGTCGATCAGCAAGGCGATGTCGCACGCGTTGCGGCACGAACCGGGTGCGTACGGGCTGGAGCTCGACGCCGACGGGAGCGTCCCGCTCGCAGACCTCGTGGACGCCTTGCAGCGGGCGGGCGTGGCAGCGTCCGAGGACGATGTTCACCGTGTGGTGGTCGAATCCGACAAGCAGCGCTTCGCCGTCGAAGGCGCCCGGATCCGTGCCCAGTACGGGCACTCGATCGACGAGCGCATCGTGAAGCAATTGATCGTTCCGCAGCCGGTGCTCTGGCACGCAACTTCCCCCGCTGCGGCTGAGTCGATCCTGCGCGACGGGCTCTTGCCGATGGGGCGCCAGTACGCGCATCTGACGACCGATCGCGAGCTGGCTCTGCAGGCTGGGCGGCGCAAGTCCACCGCTCCCGTCCTGTTGCGAATCGATGCAGCTCGCGCCCACCTGGAGGGCGTGGAGTTCTCGGAGGGGCACGACCGGGTGACCCTGGCCTTGTTCGTTCCCGCTCAGTACATCTCGGCGGAAACCTCCCGATCCTGATGCCGCTGTTCCGACGGGATGCTGGGCTGCGCCAGCGGGCGAGCGAGTTCAACGGTCGCTACTGGCGGAGTGCCATCCAAGTCACCTCAACCAACTGGGAGGGGCGCAGGGCAGCGGTGCACCGAGCAACGGATGCGGAGAAGCGACTGAGGGCGTTGCGCGGCGAATGGCACATGGGCCTCAAGCATCTGGTCGTGCAGTACTCCGCAGGTGTCAGCGTCGATGAGATCGGCGATGTAGCCGAGTCCGTCGCGGCCTCGTACCGTGCTTGGGTCACCTCCGCGCTCTCCGATGCCGGCCCTTCGCCCCGCCTCAGCGACGGGAACGAGTACTACATCAGCGTCTTGCAACTTCTCGGGATCACGGCGGGCTGTGGTCGGGACGACAGCGCGCGGACGATACTCGAATCCGTGATCAGGCAGGGCGCGGATCCGTTGTTCTCGGCTCTTGCTTCTGCACACCGGCTGGCCCTTCCCAGCGGATCCCCTGCGGCTTCGACGCCCAGGGTTGCGCGGCCTCTGCTGGCGGTTCTTCAACGGCCCGAAGAAGCGGACCGCACGATCCAGACCTATCTGACGGACTGGCCAACGCGTATGAAGTCGATGAGCTGGATGGGGTCCCTGGAACGGGTCAGACCCGGTGACTCGTACGGTCAAGGTTTCATCGGGTACTGGGCGATGGAACTGCCTGCGGTGGCCAGTGCCATCGATGCGCACCTCGACGACGTTGTGTCGCCCTTCCTCCCAGCGGACCTCTTGTGAAGTTCGACAGATCTTTGGTCGGGCAGCCCAGGTGAGGCAACGATAGGAACGAGTGTCGACGGGGCAATCGCGTGCGCTCCTCCCAGCGAGACTCTCGGTGAAGGCGGTCAACTGGCGGTCGAGCAGCGCCCTGTCGTTGCGAAGGCTCCTGGTCGCGACACGAACGAAGGTGGTTCAAGGTGATCGACGTCGAAGTGCTCCGCACAGCGCTCGATCCGTCCTCGATGGACGTTCCGAAGCAGGTCCGGAACGCCTTCGAGAAGGCGGCTCGGGTGAAGTCGTTCGTCACGGTTCCGGGCGGGGCTGCGCTGATCTGGGGATCGGTGTTGATCGCGGTCTACGGGGACGCTCCCCGTGTGAGCACGGCGGCACGCGCGCTGCGCGTCCCTGACGAGGGTGTGTCCCACACCCAATGGACGAGGCAGCGTGGTGCCTACGCGGCGGTGGCATTCGCAGCCGCTCGCGATTCCGACCCACCATCGGTTGCGGCACGGACTGCCGAATGGACGGTGAGAGAGCCGTTGATGCAAGGGAAGGCGCTTCGGCACCACATCGACCGGTCCGCCGAGGAACGGGAGATGGACGAGTTCATGCCGGTTTCGGGGCACCTCGCCGCCTTCGCATCGGACATGGTGATCGTGGGGACCATGTGGCTGTTCGGCGGGTCTGACGCGTGGCCGATCGGGCGGATCGCAGCGGAGTGGGCCCGCAACGCCGAGGCCGTCCGCGCGCTCCCCGGGTACTCCGACGCATGAGCCGTCGCCCCGACGGTGATCCTGTCGTGGTCAGGAGACCGACGCGTCGTCCTCGTCCGCCCACAGCGGGTCGCTGACGGTCCGCGGCAGCAGCGCCCCCGGCGACCCCGGCCACGGCAACCGCGTGACCGGCCAGTTCGAGGCGAAGAGCTCACGCCGCCCGGCATCGAACTCCTGCACCGTCTTGAGCTCGTCGTAGACCAGGGCGTACGCGGCCCGCAGGTTGTCGAAGTAGTCGTCCCACGAGTCGAACAGGGTGAAGGCGACATCGGAGACCAGGTCGATCGACGACCACGCGTCGTCCTCGCTCAGGAGCCCGGCGGCGTACGCACCTCGGATGGCGGTGACCGCGTTCTTGACGTCCATCGACCAGAGCAGCTTCGGCGGGCGGTCCGCTCGGCGTTCGAGCAGGCTCGAGCCTGCCCACGGGTCGGTGCCGAGCAGTGAGGACAGCCGGGTGAGCCGGGTCTCACCCTCGGCGGATCGGCTCAACGCGAGGAACTGCCACGACACGCTCTTCGGACCGAGCAGGTCGACGGCGAAGGCCTGTGCGTCCCGCCCGCTGGCGATCTTGTAGGTTTCGTCGAGTTCGCGGCGCAGGAACGTCAGCGGGGGCAGGGGGATCGTCACGAAGGGCGACGACGTGGTGTCCTGCAGGTACTCGCCGCCGAGCTCCACCCGCGAACCGTACGGGGCGAGCGACGCCGGCCACCATCCTTCGTGGAAGTCGCCGAACGAGGCGAGCGCCAGCTGCTGCAGTCGGCGGACGGGCAGCTCGCGGGCGCCGGTGCGCTCCCGGTACCGCCGCTGTTCCCGCACCGGCAGACCGATGTCACGGAGCGATGTGATGAAGGTCAGCACGAACCACACGACGACGGCGATCAGGAAGCAGCGCCACACCGCCTGGATGCCGTACCCGAAGTGCGCCCGGACGTCGTACGGGGCGAGGATCGAGATCAGGAGCACGACGAAGAACGCCACGATCGCGGTCGCCATGATGATCCACGCTGCGGCGCGGTCCCGTCGTCGCCCGGTCTGCTTCCGCGCCTTGGCGACCATCGCCCGGTGCCGCCAGCGTGGACGGACCGGGAACTCGCGGTCGCCGGGATGGTTCTGCAGTGCTTCCCCCATGACGATCGATCGTAGCGAGCAGCTCAGTCCTCGTCGACGGCGCCGACGAGCTCCGGCGCCGTGAGCAGCCGAGGCTCGTCCTCGATCGAGGACGGGTCGGCGATCACCTTCGACTCGTCGAGCAGCGACAGCCGACGGGCACTCGGCAGGACCTGGCGTTCGAGCGACCCGACGAAGCGGTTGTAGTCGACGACGGAGCCGCGGATCGAGCGGCCGAGCTTGTCGACGTGCCCCGCCATCGTGGACAGCCGGCCGTAGAGCTCGCGGGACACCTTGAAGAGCTCGTGGGCCTCTTGCGAGACGACGTCCTGTTGCCAGGAGAACGCCACGGTCTTGAGCACGGACCACAGGGTCACGGGAGAGGCGAGCGCGATGCGCTTGCGGAAGGCGTGGTCGAGCAGGCCGGGGTCGGCGGCGAGGGCGCTCGAGATGAGCGACTCGGACGGGATGAAGGCGACGGTGAGCTCGGGGGAGGCGTCGTAGCCGGTCCAGTACTCCCGTGCGGCAAGGGCGTCGACGTGCGCTCGGAGCGCCTTGACGTGCTGGGCGATGAGCTGGTCGCGTCGGGCAGCCTCGGCACCGGTGGCGGTCGCCGGGATCTCGGCGGCCTGCAGGTAGGCGCTGAACGGCACCTTGGCGTCGACGGCGATGGTCTTGCCGCCGGGCAGGTGCACGACCATGTCCGGGCGGGCGGAGCCGACGGCGGTGGTGACGGAGGACTGCACGTCGAAGTCGACGCGTTCGAGCAGCCCTGCGGCCTCGACCACGTTGCGCAGCTGCGTCTCGCCCCAGACGCCGCGCGTGCTGTTCGACGACAGGGCGCTGGCCAGGGTGTCGGCGGTGGCGCGCAGGCGCTCTTCCGACTCGGCGGCCGACCGGAGCTGCGCCGACAGTGCGCCGTACTGCTCGCTCCGCGACTGCTCGAGCTCGGCGATCTTCGTGCGCATCACGTCGAGCGTCTGCGCCACGGGGCTGAGCGCGGAGAGCACCTTCGACTCGTTCTGGTTCCGTGCCGCGTCGACGCCGTGCATGCGCTGCACCAGGTGCTCGAGCTCGGCGGAGCGCCGTTCGAGCGAGTCGACCTGGCGGCGGTACTGCGTGTCCTGGGCGTCGAGGCGTTCCTCGGCGTCGCGTCGGGCCGCCTCGAGCTGGCCGCGGAGCGCCTCGGCGATCGCACGGGACGACGCGGCGTCGATGCCCGCGCGCGAGCGGGCGAGCGACCAGGCGACGACCGCACCGACGGCGATGCCGATCACGAGACCGATGACCAGGGCGAGGATCTGCATGTCGCGACCCTGGCAGAACCCACCGACACCGCGCCTCCCGGCACTCCGGCGCGCCCCGCAGAACCAGCGTGACCAGCGCCACGGGACCAACGTGACGGACCGCGGAATCCATGTCATGACATTAGGGCAAACAGGGTGTACAGTCGTGATCGTCCGCCGATGAAGCCGCACGGAAGGTCCACCGCGTCGCATGACGAACCAAGCTCCCCACGCCTACGACGTGATCACGATGGGACGCGTCAGCGTCGACATCTACCCGCAGCAGACCGGCCCGCTCGAGGACGTCTCGACCTTCTCGAAGTCCGTCGGCGGCAGCGCCACGAACGTCGCCATCGCCGCTGCTCGACACGGCGCGGACGCCGCGGTCATCACCCGGACGGGCAACGACCCCTTCGGCCGGTACATCGCGCGCACGCTGCCCGAGTACGGCGTCGCGAACGCCTTCGTCGAGACGGTGGAGGGGCTGAACACCCCCGTCGCCTTCTGCGAGATCTTCCCGCCGGACGACTTCCCGCTCTACTTCTACCGGGCCCCGAAGGCGCCGGACCTGATGATCACGGCGAAGTCCCTGCCGCTGCACGAGATCGAGCGCGCGAAGATCTTCTGGACCACGGTGACCGGCCTCAGCGAGGAGCCGAGCCGACAGGCGCATCACGTCGCTTACGAAGCCCGGTCCGCCGCGCAGAACAGCACGAAGACCCACACCGTCTTGGACCTGGACTACCGGTCGATGTTCTGGTCGAGCCCCGAGGCCGCGACGCGCGAGGTCGCGATCGCCCTCGAGCACGCCACCGTCGCCGTCGGCAACCGCGAGGAGTGCGAGGTCGCGGTCGGTGAGACCGACCCGGTCCGCGCCGCCGACGCGCTGCTCGACCGCGGTGTCGAGATCGCGATCGTCAAGCAGGGGCCGAAGGGCGTGCTGGCGAAGACCCGCGACGAGTTCGTCGAGTTCCGTCCGCACCACATCGACGTCGTGAACGGGCTCGGCTCGGGCGACGGCTTCGGCGGCGCGCTGACGCACGGGCTGCTGCAGGGCTGGAGCCTCGAGCGGATCCTGGCGTTCTGCAACGCCGCCGGCGCGATCGTCGCGACGCGGTTCGAGTGCTCGACGGCGATGCCGACGAGCGACGAGATCGAGCAGTTCCTGACCGACAACCCTGCCGAGGGCACGACGCACACGGGTGCGACGCACACGGGTGAGACGCACACCGAGGAGAAGACCCATGCCTGAGCTCAGCCCCGCTGACTTCCAGCGCCTCCGCGACATCCGTGCCGGCCAGCCGGACCTGGTGCGTGCCACGCTCGACGCCCGCCGCAAGCGCTCCCTGCTCGCCGACGACGGCAAGCTCTTCATCGTCGCCGCCGACCACCCCGCACGCGGTGCGCTGGCGGTGCGCGACGACGAGTCCGCGATGGCGGACCGCTACGACCTGCTCGAGCGGCTCGTCACGGCCCTCGGCCGGCCGGGGGTCGACGGCGTGCTCGGCACCCCCGACATCCTCGAGGACCTCGCGCTGCTCGGCGCCCTCGACGGCAAGGTCGTCGTCGGGTCGATGAACCGCGGTGGACTCCGCGGCGCGACGTTCGAGATGGACGACCGGTACACGGCGTACTCGGCGCAGGCCATCAAGGACTCCGGGCTCGACTTCGCCAAGCTGCTGGTGCGCATCGCCCTGGAGGACTCGGGCACCGCGCCGACGCTCGAGGCCACGGCCCGCGCCGTCAGCGAGGCCGCGGCGCTCCAGCTGCCGATCATGCTCGAGCCGTTCATGTCCGAGTGGCGGGACGGCCGGGTCGTCAACGACCTGTCGGCCGACGCCGTGATCACCTCGATGGCGATCGCTGCGGGACTCGGCGAATCCAGCGCCTACAGCTGGCTCAAGATCCCCGTCGTCGACGACATGGAGCGCGTGATGGCCGCGACGACGCTGCCCACGCTGCTGCTCGGCGGCGACCCGGCTTCGCGCCCGCTGGAGACGTACGCCAAGTGGGCTGACGCCCTGGCCCTGCCCGGCGTCCGCGGCCTGGTCGTCGGACGCACCCTGCTCTACCCCTCGGACGGCGACGTCGCCGCCGCCGTGGACGTCGCCGCCGGTCTCGTCCACAGCCAGGAGGCCCGGGGCGGGTTCTCCACAGATGCCCACGACCCAGCCGCTCGGCTCGCGGGCGCCACCACCATGGACTCGTCCATCTCGGAAGGAAGCAACGCATGACGCTCACCGACACGACCACCACCACCGTCGGGCACTGGATCGACGGCAAGCGCGTCGAATCCGCGTCGGGCAACACCGCCCCCGTGTACGACCCGGCGCTCGGCGTCGCGACCAAGCAGGTCGCGCTGGCCGACGAGTCCGAGATCCAGGCGGCCATCGGCAGCGCCAAGGCGGCGTTCCCCGGCTGGAGCAACCTCTCCCTGGCCAAGCGCCAGGCGATCCTGTTCTCGTTCCGCGAGATCCTGAACCGCGACAAGGCCGAGCTGGCCGAGATCATCACGAGCGAGCACGGCAAGGTCATCGACGACGCCATGGGCGAGATCGCCCGTGGGCAAGAGGTCGTGGAGCTCGCCACCAACATCCCGAGCCTGATGAAGGGCGAGTTCTCCGACCAGGTCTCGACCGGCATCGACGTCTACTCGATCCGCCAGCCGCTCGGCGTCGTGGGCATCATCAGCCCCTTCAACTTCCCGGCGATGGTGCCGCTCTGGTTCCTGCCGATCGCGATCGCCGCGGGCAACACCGTCGTGCTGAAGCCGAGCGAGAAGGACCCGTCGGCCGCCATCTGGCTCGCCGAGAAGTTCAAGGAGGCCGGGCTGCCCGACGGCGTCTTCAACGTGCTCAACGGCGACAAGCTGTCCGTCGACGGCCTGCTCACCAGCGACGACGTCGAGTCGATCTCGTTCGTCGGCTCCACGCCCATCGCACAGTACGTCTACGAGACCGGCACGAAGCACGGCAAGCGCGTGCAGGCCCTCGGCGGCGCGAAGAACCACATGCTCGTCCTGCCCGACGCCGACCTCGACCTGGTCGCCGACAACGCGATCAACGCCGGGTTCGGTTCGGCCGGTGAACGCTGCATGGCGATCTCGGTCGTCGTCGCCGTCGAGCCGGTGGCGGACGAGCTCATCCAGAAGATCAAGGACCGCGCGGCGACCCTGCGCATCGGCGACGGTCGTCGCGGGTGCGACATGGGGCCGCTCGTCACGAAGCAGCACCGTGACAAGGTCGCCTCGTACATCGAGGTCGCAGAGCAGGACGGTGCGGTGGTTGTGGTGGACGGCCGCACCGTCCGACCCGACGGCGACGAGAACGGCTTCTGGCTGGGTCCGACGCTGATCGACCAGGTGCCCACCACCAGCCGCGTCTACACCGAGGAGATCTTCGGTCCGGTGCTGAGCGTCGTGCGGGTCGCTACCTACGAAGAGGGCCTCGAGCTCATCAACTCCGGCGCGTACGGCAACGGCACCGCCATCTTCACGAACGACGGTGGCGCCGCCCGACGGTTCCAGCGCGATGTGCAGGTCGGCATGATCGGCATCAACGTCCCGATCCCGGTGCCCGTCGCCTACTACTCGTTCGGCGGCTGGAAGAACTCGCTGTTCGGCGACCACAAGGCGTACGGTGCCGACGGCGTGAGCTTCTTCACCCGTCAGAAGGCGATCACGAGCCGGTGGCTCGACCCGTCGCACGGCGGCATCAACCTCGGCTTCCCGTCGAACAACTGACCCGCAGCATGGCGAACGAACAGCACCAGCACGACCAGTGGTTCATCCCGGCGGGCTCCCGGCCCGAGGCAGGCTGGACCGACGTGGTCGACGGTCGCATCGAGGGGTGGGCGCACACCGGGCTCCGGACCGGCGCGCTGACCGACGGGGGCGAGCTGCGCCTCCCGGCCGACGCCGTGGAGCGCATCGTCGTGCCGCTCGCCGGGGCGTTCCACGTGACCCACTCGGGCGCTGCCGGCGACGGGGAGCAGACCCTGCAGGGTCGGGGGAGCGTCTTCGACGGCCCCACCGACGTCCTGTACCTGGGCTCGGGCTCCGCGGCCACCATCACCGGCAGCGGCCGGTTCGCCGTCGCCGAGGCGCCCACCGACACCGTCAAACCGACCACCTACGTGGCCCGGCCGGACGTGCCCGTGGAACTCCGCGGCGCCGGGCAGTCGAGCCGCCAGGTGCACAACTTCGGCACCCCAGCCGCGCTGGACGCCGTCAAGTTCATCGTGTGCGAAGTGATCACGCCGGCCGGCAACTGGTCGTCGTACCCGCCCCACAAGCACGACACGAACGTGCCCGGGTCGGAGTCGAACCTCGAGGAGATCTACTACTACGAGGCGGCGGTGTCCCGTGGGCTCGAGTCGATCGCGCCCGAGGCCGCCGACCCGTTCGCCCTGCACCGCACGTACGCCTCGGACGACCGTGCCATCGACGAGTTCCGGCAGGTCCGGACCGGCGACGTCGCCCTGGTGCCGTACGGCTGGCACGGTCCGGCAGTCGCCGCTCCGGGTTACGACATGTACTACCTGAACGTGATGGCCGGGCCCGACCCGGAGCGCGTCTGGAACATCACCGACGACCCGTCCCACGGGTGGGTCCGGCAGGCGTGGGCATCGGAATCGATCGATCCACGACTGCCCTACGAAAGGAAGCAGGCGTGACCACCACCACGCGGAAGATGACGGTCGGCCAGGCACTCGTCGAGTTCCTGGCCAACCAGTGGACCGTCGACGGCGACGTCCGCGAACGCACCATCCCGGGGATCTTCGGCATCTTCGGGCACGGCAACGTCGCCGGGGTCGGTCAGGCCATCAAGCAGCTCCACGTCGAGCAGCCCGGGTTGCTGCCGTACCACCAGGCCCGCAACGAGCAGGCGATGGTGCACGAGGCCGTCGGCTTCGCCCGCATGCACCGCCGCCGTGCGACCTACGCATCCACCGCGTCGGTCGGCCCGGGTGCCGCCAACATGCTGACCGCCGCGGCGCTCGCCACCACGAACCGGCTGCCGGCACTGCTGCTGCCGTCGGACACCTTCGCCACGCGCACCACCGACCCGGTGCTCCAGCAGATCGAGCTGCCGCACGACACGTCGTTGCAGGTCACCGACGCCTTCCGTCCGCTCTCGCGCTACTTCGACCGGGTGGAGCGTCCGGAGCAGCTGTTCTCGATCGCCCTCGCCGCGATGCGGGTGCTGACCGACCCGGCCGAGACCGGTGCGGTGACGATCGCCCTGCCCGAGGACGTCCAGGCCGAGGAGTTCGACGTGCCCGTCGCGTTCCTGCAGCCGCGCGAGTGGCACATCCGCCGCCCGTTGCCCGAGCGCGGCCCGCTCGAGCGTGCCGTGGCCGCGATCCGTGCCGGCCGGCGTCCGGTCATCGTGGCCGGCGGCGGGGTGCTGTACTCCGACGCCGCCGACGAGCTCCGCGCCTTCGTCGAGGCCACCGGCATCCCGGTCGGCACGTCGCAGGCCGGCGGCGGATCCCTGGTTTGGGACCACCCGCAGTACCTCGGCGGCATCGGCGCGACCGGCACCGCGGCCGCCAACGCGATCGCCGCCCAGGCCGACGTCGTCATCGGGATCGGCACCCGCTACAGCGACTTCACCACGGCGTCGCGGACGGCGTTCCAGAACCCCGACGTCACGTTCGTCAACGTCAACGTGGCCGCGTTCGACGCCTACAAGCACGGTTCGCAGCTGCCGCTGATCGCGGACGCCCGGGAGGCCCTGGTCGCCCTGACCGAGTCGCTCACGTCGGACACGGCGTACGTCGTCGAGCCCGGCTACGCGTCCGAGATCGCCTCGCTGAAGGCGGCGTGGGACGCTGCCGTCGACGGCGCGTTCGCGCCGTCCGGCGCGGACCTGCCCGGCCAGCCCGAGATCATCGGCGCCGTGCAGTCGGTCTCCGACCCGCGCGACGTCGTGATCCAGGCGGCGGGCTCGCTGCCCGGCGACCTGCACAAGCTCTGGCGGGTGCGGGACGAGCTCGGGTACCACGTCGAGTACGCGTTCTCGTGCATGGGCTACGAGATCGCCGGTGGCATCGGGGTGCGACGCGGGGCTCCGGACCGCGACGCGATCGTGATGGTCGGTGACGGCAGCTACCTGATGCTGCACACCGAGCTCGTCACCGCCGTGGCCGAGGGCATCAAGATCATCGTCGTGCTCATCCAGAACCACGGGTACGCGTCGATCGGGCACCTGTCCGAGACCGTCGGCTCCGAGCGCTTCGGCACGAAGTACCGCTACCTCGACGAGACCGAGTCGTTCGAGAACGGCGAGCCCCTGCCCGTCGACCTCGCCGCCAACGCCCGCTCCTACGGCGTCGACGTCATCGAGGTGCAGCCCGGCCCGGACAGCATCGAAGACCTGAAGGCCGCACTGCGTCAGGCGAAGGCGAACGACCACACGACCCTGGTGCACATCAACTCCGACCCGCTCGTCTACGCCCCCGAGGGCGACGGCTGGTGGGACGTGCCGGTCGCGCAGACCTCCACCCTCCCCAGCACCCAGGCCGCCCGCGCCGAGTACGAGCAGCAGGTCGCCACGCAGCGTCCGCTGCTCGGCTGAACCGTTCACGAGACAGAAAGCGACAGCGACGTCATGACCGACACCGCCACCCCCATCGGCAGCCCCGCCACCGACGCGGCGCCCGCCTCGATCCGCATCGGCACCGCCCCGGACTCGTGGGGCGTCTGGTTCCCGGACGACCCGAAGCAGGTGCCGTGGCAGCGCTTCCTCGACGAGGCGTCCGCCGCCGGCTACGAGTGGATCGAGCTCGGGCCGTACGGGTACCTGCCGACCGACCCGTCGCAGCTGTCCGACGAGCTCGAGTCCCGCGGGCTCAAGCTGTCGGCGGGCACGGTCTTCACCGGGTTCCACAAGGGCGAGGACCAGTTCCAGCGCGCGTGGGACCAGGCCGTCGCGGTCGCCGGTCTGGCAGCGAAGCTCGGCGCCGAGCACCTGGTGACGATCCCCGACCTGTGGCGCTCGGACGCCACCGAAGAGGTGCTCGAGGCGCGCACGCTCACCGACGAGCAGTGGGAGCGGCTCGGCAAGGGCCACGACCAGCTCGGCAAGGCGCTGCTCGAGGAGTACGGCGTCCACCAGCAGTTCCACACCCACGCGGACAGCCACGTCGGCACCTACAAGGAGACCGTGCGGTTCCTCGAGGTCACGAACCCCGAGTACACCAACCTCTGCCTCGACACCGGCCACTTCGCCTACTACGGCGGCGACAACCTCAAGCTCATCGCCGCCCACCCGGAGCGCATCGGCTACCTGCACCTCAAGCAGGTCGACACCGACCTGCTGTTCGACGTGCTCAAGAACGACGTGCCGTTCGCCACCGCCGTGTCGCAGGGCATCATGACCGAGCCGCCGCACGGCACCCCGGAGCTCGCCCCGATCATCGAGGCCGTCGCCGCGATCAACCCGGACATCTTCGGCATCGTCGAGCAGGACATGTACGGCTGCGCCGTCGACGCCCCCGGCCCGATCGCCGAGCGCACCTTCCAGCACATCTTCGGCTCGACCTCGGCCGCCCGCGCCTCCTGACGCGCCGTCCACGCAGCGTCAACAACCCCCAGGAGAACACCACCATGACCACCACGCAGAACCTCCGCGTCGCCGTCGTCGGCGCCGGCATGATGGGCGCCGACCACGTCCGCCGCATCACCGCCAAGATCTCGAACGCCGACGTCGTCGCCGTCGTCGAGCCCAACCAGGCCCGTGCCGCTGCGGCAGCCGCCCTGGCGCCCGGCGCGATCACCGCTGCGTCCTTCGACGAGGCGCTCGAGCAGACCGAGATCGACGCCGTCATCATCGCGACGCCCGGTTTCCTGCACGAGCCGATCCTGGTGACCGCGCTCGAGCGCGGACTCACCGTCCTGTGCGAGAAGCCGCTGACGACCAGCGCCGAGGACTCGCTTCGCATCGTCGAGCTCGAGCAGCAGCACGCCGCCCGGCCCGTCATCCAGGTCGGCTTCATGCGCCGGTTCGACGCCGGGTACCAGGAGCTCAAGGCCCTGCGCGAGTCGGGGGCGAACGGCGCCCTGCTCGCCCTGCACCACGCGCACCGCAACCCGACGACGCCGCCGAACTTCAGCGAGTCGATGCTCATCCACGACTCGGTGATCCACGAGATCGACATCATCCCGTTCCTCACCGGTGAAGCGATCACGAGCGTCGAGGTGAAGAAGCCGCGCAAGAACTCCCTCGCGCCGGCCGACCTGCCCGAGCCGCAGTTCGTCCTGTTCACCACCGAGTCCGGCACGATGGCGATCGTCGAGATCAACGTCAACGCCCAGTTCGGCTACCAGGTCACCACCGACGCCGTGTTCGAGTCCGGCGTCGCCTACATCGGCCGCGACACCTCGCTCTCGCTCGCCGCAGCCGGGGCGACCTCGCAGGGTGTCACGCCCTCGTTCAAGGAGCGGTTCGCCGCCGCCTACGACGAAGAGGTCCAGCGCTGGGTCGACGCGGCCCGGACCGGCGGTATCGACGGGCCGAGTGCCTGGGACGGCTACACCGCCTCCGTCGTCGCCGAGGTCGCCGTCCGGGCCCAGCAGTCCGGCGCGCACGAAGTGGTCGAGTACGCGGTCACGAAGCCGGCGTTCTACGACGAGACGAGCGACGCGACGAGCGACGCGACCGCCGCGCTCGCCGGGGCCTGATCGATGCCGAAGATCGCGCTCGACCCGACCCCGTTCCACCACGACCTGTCGCTGCTCGAGTTCCCGCGCAAGGTCGCGGAGCTCGGCTACGAGTACCTGCAGCTCACCCCGCACAAGGACTTCATCCCCTTCTACCGGCACCCCAAGGCCGACGACGACCTGGTCGACGCGTTCGCCGCGGCCTGCCGTGACGCCGGGGTCCAGGTGGCGAGCGTGCTGCCGGTGCTGCGTTGGTCGGGTCCGGACGAGGACGCCCGACAGGCTGCGGTGCGGAAGTGGAAGCGGGTCATCGAGATCACGAAGCGCCTCGGCGTGGACACCGTCAACACGGAGTTCTCCGGCCGCCCCGAGCGTGCCGAGGAGTCCGAGGACCAGTTCTACCGGTCGATGGAGGAACTGCTGCCGATCATCGAGGACGCCGGCATCCGTGTGCTCATCGATCCCCACCCCGACGACTTCGTCGAGGACGGGCTCGAGGCGCTCCGGGTGATCCGCGGCCTGAACTCGAAGCACGTCGGCTTCGTGTACGTCGCCTGCCACACGTTCCACTACGGCGGCAACATGGACGAGATCATCGACGCCGCCGGTGAGTCGCTGCAGCTGGTCCACGTCGCCGACGCGTACGACCACCGTCGCTCGCACGGCCTGCGCTACATCACGAACCCGCCCGGCAACCCGGTCCGGGTGCACCAGCACCTGCCGGTCGGCCAGGCGGACGTCGACTTCGACGCCTTCTGGGCGGCACTCGACCGGGTCGGTTTCTCGGCGCGCGAGGACACCGTCGCGGTCTCGAGCGTCTTCGCCGAGGACGAGAACGCCGACGCGGTGTCGCGGTTCCAGCTCGACACGATCACGAAGGGACTCCACCGATGACCACCACCCTCGAGACGCAGGCGTCCACCGACGCCGACTCCCGTCCCGTCACCCTGCAGGCCGCGGAGCAGACCCCGACCGCCCTGTGGAACGACTCCGCCGACCCGCGCGAACTGTCGACCGCCATCCACGAGTACGGTGCCGTCGGTGCGACCTGCAACCCGGTGATCGCGTACACCTGCATCCAGCAGGACCCGGAGACCTGGGTCCCGCGCATCCGCGAGATCGCCGAGGAGCACCCGACGGCGGGGGAGTCCTGGATCGGCTGGAAGGCCGTCGAGGAGCTCTCCATCGCCGCCGCGGCGCAGCTGCTGCCCGCGTTCGAGGCGTCCGGCGGCCGGAACGGTCGACTGTCCATGCAGACCGACCCCCGGTTCCACCGCGATGCCGACGCGCTCGTCGAGCAGGCCGTCCGGTTCTCGCAGCTCGCGCCGAACATCATCGTGAAGATCCCCGCCACCAAGGTCGGCATCGCCGCGATCGAGGAAGCCGCCTACCACGGGGTCTCGATCAACGCCACGGTGTCCTTCACCGTGCCGCAGGTCGTCGCCGTGGGCGAGGCCATCGAGCGGGCACTCGACCGCCGTGCTGCCGAGGGCCTGCCCGAGCAGGAGTTCGGCCACGTCGTCACCCTGATGGCCGGCCGCTTCGACGACTGGCTGAAGACCGTCGTCAAGCGCGACCACGTGATGGTGGACCCGGGCATCCTCGAATGGGCCGGTGTCGCCGCGGTGAAGAACGCCTACCGCGTCTTCCAGGAGCGTGGCTTCCGCTCGCGCGTGCTGGTCGCCGCGTTCCGCAACGCACTGCAGTGGTCGGAGTTCCAGGGCGGGGACCTGGTGGTGTCGCCGCCGTTCCAGTGGACGAAGGACATCAACGACAACGCGTTCCCGTTCCGTCCGCACGCCATCGACGACGAGGTCCCCGTACACGTCATCGAGGCGCTCCGGGCCGCGACGCCGGAGTTCGCCCGCGGTTACGACGTGGACGGCATGACGATCGACGAGTTCGACCGCTTCGGTGCGACCGTGACGACGCTCCGGCAGTTCCTGGACGCCGACGCGAAGCTCGACGCCCTGGTCCGCGACATCATCGTCCCCGCGATCTGAGACGCGATCCGAGTCGCGGTCTGATGCGCGGCGCGATCCGCGGTCGCAACCACGGGTCGCGCCCCGCGCGCTGACGCACCAGCCTGGAGGCCCGGTGCCGGCCCCTGAGACCGGCACCGGGCCTCCAGGCGGTTGCGTCATGTGCTGACAAAGTCCGCCGCATCGGCTACGCTCGTTGTCGCGCTCCAATGCGCGTCACCTGAACGAAGGAGTTCTCCATGGACAGCATCGGCGTCGGGCTGATCTCGGTCGGCTGGATGGGGCGGTTGCACTCGCGTGCCTACCGAGCGTTGCCGGACCACTTCCCGGAGCTCGGCGTCCAGCCGCGGCTCGTCGTCGCGGCCGACCCGATCGAGGCGGCACGCGACCAGGCGGTGACCCGGCTCGGGTACGAGCGGGCCGTCGCCGACTACCACGAGGTCCTCGCCGACCCGGCGGTCGACGTCGTGTCGATCTGTTCGCCGAACTTCCTGCACCGCGAGATGGCCGTCGCCGCGGCCGAGGCGGGCAAGCCGTTCTGGATCGAGAAGCCGATGGGCCGGTACGCCAGCGACTCGCGCTCCATCCACCAGGCGGTGCAGCGGGCCGGCGTCATCACGAGCGTCGGCTTCAACTACCGGCACGCCCCGGCGATCGAGCGCGCCCGCGAACTCGTCCGCAGCGGGCGGCTCGGACGCATCACGAACGTGCGCGGATCGTTGCTCGCCGACTACTCGTCCGACCCTGCTGCACCGCTGACCTGGCGCTTCGAGCGTGAGCGTGCCGGATCGGGTGTGCTCGGCGACCTGTTGTCGCACGGGCTCGACCTGGCGCAGTACGTGGTCGGCCGGATCGCCTCGGTCAGTGCGCTCGCCGAGACGTTCATCGAGTCGCGTCCCCGCCCGGGTGCCGGCATCGTCGACCGCAGCGCCGCGGCGACCGGCGAGCTCGGTGCCGTCGAGAACGAGGACTACGCCGCGCTGCTGTTCCGGTTCGAGGACGGTGCGGTCGGCACGATGGACTCGAGTCGGGTCATGCGTGGGCCGCACGCCGAGTACACGCTCGAGATCTACGGCACCCGCGGTTCGGTCCGGTGGGACTTCCAACGCCTCAACGAGCTCGAGGTGTACCTGGACGGGCAAGAGGTCGACGGGTACGCGACGCACTACGTCGCTCCCGGGGACGGTGACTTCGGTCGCTTCCAGCCCGGCGCCGGGACCGCGATGGGCTACGACGACCTGAAGACGATCGAGGCGGCGCAGTTCATCGCGAGCGTGCAGCGCGGGGAGCAGCTCGCACCCTCGGTCGCCGACGGGCTGGCCGCGGCGTCGATCGTCGAGGCGGCGGAGGCCTCGCTGGTCGACGGCGCGTGGCACGACGTCGCCCGTGTCGACGGGCCGCTGACGTACGGGGCACCGACGCCGAGGTTCTAGACGCGTGGGGGCGTCTGCTTGATAGTATGTAAGGACAAAGTCCGAGCAACCAGGAGGCACCATGCCGCTCGTCCGTATCGACCTCGCCACCGGCCGCACGCCGGAAGCCGTCCGTGGCATCGCCGACGCCATCCACCAGGCCATCGTCGACGTGTACGGGATCCCGGTGCGGGACCGGTTCCAGGTGATCACCGAGCACCCGGCGCAGCAGATCATCGCCGAGGACGCCGGCCTGGGGTTCGAGCGCACCGAGGGCGTCATCGTCATCCAGGTGTTCACGCAGCGCGGGCGGACCGACGAAGCGAAGGCGGCGCTGTACCGGGCAATCCACGACGCCCTCGCTGCGGTCGGTGTCGCGTCCGAGGACGTCTTCATCGGCTACGTCGAGAACGGGCCGCAGGACTGGTCGTTCGGCTTCGGGCGTGCCCAGTACGTCACGGGTGAGCTCGGAGTGCCCGCGCTCGGCTGAAGCCGTGCGGGTGCGGGGTGGTCACGACACCCCGCTCAGTTCCGCCGAGTGGTCACGAACTGTCGGTTGCCGGGCGTCCGGGCGACAGTTCGTGACCACTCGACGCATCACCGACAGCGTGTCGTGACCACTCGCCGAGCGACCTACTTGTCGACGAGCGTGACCTCGAACGAGTACCGGTCGGGGCGGTAGCAGTGCACGCCGTACTCGACCGCACGGCCCGAGGCGTCGTACGCGGTGCGGCTCATCGTGAGCACCGGGTCGCCGTCCTCGATCTCGAGCAGGCCGGCCTCTTCGTCGGTGACCGCCCGGGCCCCGATCCGCTGCTTGGCCACCCGCATCGTGACACCTCGGCCGCGCAGCAGCTGGTACAGCCCGTACGCCTGCAGGTCCTCGTCGGTCAGGTCGAGGAACTCCGGCGGCAGGTAGTTCTCGAGGATCGCCATCGGGACGTCCTCGGCGAACCGCACCCGCCGGATGTGCGCGACGGTCGTGCCGGGCTCGATGCTGAGCGCCGCGGCGACCTCGTCGGACGCGGGGACGTCGTTGCGCTGCAGGAGCTTCGTCGCCGGAGCCTGCGCACCCTGCGCCAGGTCGTCGTACAGGCTCGTCAGCTCGACCTTGCGGGTCACCGGCCCGTGTACGACCTGGGTCCCGATGCCGCGGCGGCGCACCAGCAGACCCTTGTCGACGAGGTCCTGGATCGCGCGACGGATCGTCGGCCGCGACAGACCGAGACGCTCACCGAGGGCGATCTCGTTCTCGAGCCGGGCCCCTGGGGGCATCGCGCCGGAGCGGATCGACTCCTCGATGCGCGAGGCGACCTGGAAGTAGAGGGGCATGGGACCCGACCGGTCCAGGTCCATGAACAGGTCGGACGGCAGCTGGCCTTCGTTGGTCATCGCGGTCCTTCACACGTGCGGAGATGCCGGCGTCGGTGCCGACGGCATTGTCGTGACAATACCACCGGGGATGTGGCACCCCGGCCGCGCGCAGCGGGCGTTGCGTCAGTCTGCAAACACCGTCAGCCAGCGCAGACCGTCAGTCAGCGCAGACCCTCAGTCGGCGAACACCATCGGCCGGTTCGACAGCCGCGGCTGGTTCGCTGCCTTCGGCTTCTCGGCACGCGCGCGGACCGGGGCGATCGTCACCCGGGTCACCGCGCCGAGCGCCTCCACCGTCTCGACCCCGTGGTGCCCGGCTGCGTGGACGACGATCGCGGCGCAGGCCTCGGCGTCGGCGGCGGCGTCGTGGTGCTGGAAGCCCTCGAACCCGGCGGCCATCGCGGCGACCGGCAGGCGGTACGAGTCGAGCGTGTAGGTCTTGCGGGCGACCGCCAGGGAGCACAGCGAGTGGTGCTCGGCCAGGTCGATGCCCGTCGCGGAGCAGCCACCGGCGATGACGCCCATGTCGAAGCGGGCGTTGTGCGCCACCAGGACGTCACCCTCGGCGAAGGCCACCAGGTCGGGGTACTGCTGCTCCCACGTCTTGGCGTGCGTGACGTCCTCGGCGACGATGCCGTGGATCCGCGTGTTCCACTCCAGGAACGCGTCGTGCCCGAACGGCGGGCGGATGAACCACGACGCCCGATCGACGACCCGACCGGCTCGGACCTTCACGAGCCCGACGGAGCAGGCGCTGGCGGGCGAGCTGTTGGCGGTCTCGAAGTCGATCGCGGTGAAGTTCAACGGCACGGTCCCGATCGTCGCACGGGGTGCCGACATCGCCCTCCGTTCCCGTCGGCGTTGCGTGTGGCTACTGTCGGCGCATGGGGAACGAGACCGACCGCCGTCCGCTCGTCCTGGTGCTCGCCGGGTCCGGCTACGGGCAGCAGGCGCCGCTGCTCTGGTGGACGAGCGAGATCGCCGCCGCGGCCGGGTGCGAGGTCGTCGCGCCTCGCTGGCACGTGGACGACGCCGCCGGTGCCGATCCGGTCGGGTTCGTCGAGACCGCTGTCGCCGCCGCCCTGGGGGACCGGCTACCGGACATCGTCGTCGCGAAGTCGTTCGGCTGCTTCGCCCTGCCGTGGGCGATCCGCCACGAGGTGCCCGGGGTCTGGCTGACGCCGGTCCTCACCCACGACGACGTCGCGGCAGCGCTCGCCGCTGCCACTGACGTGCACGACGCGATCGGGGGTGGAGACGACACCATGTGGCGGCCCGAGCGGGTCCCGGGGACTGCTGCGCGCCTCCAGGCCGTCGACCATGCCGACCACTCGCTGCAGGTGCCGGGGGACTGGCGGCGATCGCAGCGGCTGCAGGCCGACGTCTTCGACGTCGTCGAACGCCGGATCACGGCCCTGCGGCCTCCGATGGGCGGGTCGCGTCCGCTGATCTGACGGACGGACTGGAGGCCCGGGTCGGCTCCGACAGGCCGCCGCCGGTAGGCTCTTCTTCCGTGGCTCTCACCATCGGAATCGTCGGTCTCCCGAACGTCGGCAAGTCGACCCTGTTCAACGCCCTGACCAAGAACCAGGTCCTCGCCGCGAACTACCCGTTCGCGACGATCGAGCCGAACGTCGGGGTGGTGAACCTGCCCGACTCGCGGCTCGACCAGCTCGCCGAGCTCTTCCACTCGGAGAAGACCGTGCCGGCGCCGGTGTCGTTCGTCGACATCGCGGGCATCGTCAAGGGCGCGAGCGAGGGTGAAGGTCTGGGCAACAAGTTCCTCGCCAACATCCGCGAAGCCGACGCCATCGCGCAGGTCGTCCGCGGCTTCACCGACGACGACGTCGTGCACGTCGCGAACAAGGTCTCCCCGAAGGACGACCTCGAGGTCATCAACACCGAGCTGATCCTCGCCGACATGGAGACCATCGACAAGGCGCTCCCGCGGTACGAGAAGATGCTCAAGCTCAAGCAGGCCGAGCCGGTCGTGCTCGAGACCGCTCGCGAGGCCCGTGCCGCGCTCGAGCAGGGCACGCTGCTGTCCGCCACCAAGATCGACCTCTCGCCGATCGCCGAGCTCGGCCTGCTCAGCGCCAAGCCCTTCATCTTCGTCTTCAACGTCGACGAGGCGATCCTGACCGACGAGTCCCGCAAGGCCGAACTGGCTGCGCTCGTCGCCCCGGCGCAGGCCGTGTTCCTCGACGCTCAGGTCGAGTCGGAGCTCATCGACCTCGACCCGGCGGACGCCGCCGAACTGCTCGAGTCGACCGGGCAGACCGAGTCGGGCCTCGACCAGCTCGCCCGCATCGGGTTCGACACCCTCGGGCTGCAGACCTACCTGACGGCCGGTCCGAAGGAAGCCCGTGCGTGGACGATCGGCAAGGGGTGGAAGGCTCCCCAGGCTGCCGGCGTCATCCACACCGACTTCGAGAAGGGCTTCATCAAGGCCGAGGTCATCTCGTTCGACGACCTGGTCGAGACCGGCTCGATCGCCGAGGCCCGCGCTGCCGGCAAGGCCCGCATCGAGGGCAAGGACTACGTCATGCAGGACGGCGACGTGGTGGAGTTCCGCTTCAACAACTGACCTGCCGGCGTGGTTCGTCGTGCGCCAGGATGAGCGCATGACGAATGCACAGGCAGGGTGGTACGACGACGGCTCCGGCACCATGCGGTGGTGGGACGGTTCCGCGTGGACGGAGCAGGTGCAGCAGCAGGCGCCCGCGGCGTCGGGTGTCGGTGGAGTGATCGGCCGGATCCAGGCGGAAGCCGCTTCGGGTGGTCAGCCGCGTCCGGCACAGAACGGCATGAGCTACGTCGTGCTGCAGGTGGTGCTCAAGGAGAAGTTCTTCGGGACCGGTTCGGGCAACCTCACCGAGCTCGAGAAGGCGATCAACGCGCAGGCTGCGCTCGGGTACCGGCTGCACACGATCACGACGGCTTCCTCGGGGAGCACGGGCTTCGGCGGCGGAGACCGGGTGCAGGCCACGATGGTCTTCGAGCGCCTGAACTGAGTCGATGCCACGAACGGTGCGAGGTTCCGTGAACGGTGCGACGACCGCCGCGTCGCACCGGGGCTGCCCCGGGAACGACGAAGCGCCGCCGAGCGGACTCGGCGGCGCTTCGTGGTGGTGCTGGTGGGACCTAGGCCGCGAGGGCCATCTCGCCCGCCTGCACGGACTGTGCCTGCAGCAGGGTGCGGCTGGCCTCGCCCGCCCAGGAGCGGCCGGGGACGGTCCAGCCGGCCTCGCCGACGGCGTCGAGCCGGGTGCCCCGGGTGACGAAGGTCCCCAGGTCGTCGGCTGCGATGCGGACGAGGTACTCGCGCTGCGAGCGGTCGTCGCGCACCGGGAACTCGGCGATGCGGTCGGGGGTGATCGTCGGGGCCGCGAGTGCGGTCCCGAACACGGTGATTCGTTCGTTGCTGGTCATGGTGCTGTACTTCCTGGTCATTCGGCGCCAGGGCGACTCGGTGTCGGCGGACGTCTCAGTCCAGCGCGACGCATCGAGTGCGGGGCGCGCACGTCGAGTTTCAACGTGCAGCTCGTCCGTTCGGATCAAGCGGTGTCTCGAGTGGAATGCGACTCGGGTGAGTCGGTGTCGAGAGGTTGGTGTGCGCGAGTCAGATGGGTTCGCTGCAGTGCACCAACCTGAGACTATACGCCCACCCCGCCGAGAAGTCCAGCGAGCGACCGGACCGAGCGTCAGGACGCCAGGAACGCCGTCCAGCGGTCTCCGCCGGCGGCCACGTTGCCCGACCCGTCGAGGCGGGCTGCGGCCGAAGACGGCTTGCGGTCAGCCTGCTCGTGGATCAGCCCGTCGAACGTCGCCGAGAAGTCCAGACGGGGCAGCGCGGCCGTGACGTCCCGTAGGTCGTCCGACGACCACCTGTCGAAGCCCACGCCGGAGACGTCGAGCGAGGTCGCCACCTCGAGCAGGTGCCCCTCGGCGTCGAGCCCCGGGTCGACGGACCGCCACATGTGCCGCTCGATGATCTCGCCGACCCGACGGGCTCGCACGGCGTCCCACCCGGCACCGAGCGCGAAGACCGAACCGACCGCGCCGCCGGCGTCCTCGAAGGGCACCCGGTGGGCGTCGAACGACGGGGTCACGCCGAGGTCGTGGAGCATCGTCGCGACGAAGAGCAGCTCGGGGTCCGGTTCGAGGTCGACCGTCGGGGCGAGCAGGACGGCCCAGGCCCACGAGCGCAGGCAGTGGTTGACGAGGGCCGGTTCCGACCACGCCCGCACGACGTCCAGTGCGCGCGCAGCGACGGGGGAGGGCGGGGTGAGCAGGGCTTCGACGTCGAGCGACATGGCACGACAGTAGCGGCAGGAACGAGCCGTAACGGGGCGGAAACGTGCCGGGCCAGAACCGGAAACAGCGCCCCGTTAGCTTTCGCTTCACTGAGTACCCGCTCAGCACCCCTCCACCCCACCCGAAGGAACTGCGCCCATGCAGCACCGACCACGGCTGCGCCCACGCGCGACGATCGTCTCCTCGACGCTCGTCGCCGCCGGGGCGTTCGGCCTCGCCGTCCTGACGGCCGCTCCGGCCCAGGCAGCGCCCACCGCGACCACCGCCACCATCGACGCCCCGGACACCGTGGCTGTCGGCACGGCGTTCGACGTCGACCTGACGATCCCGGACACCGCCGACGTCTACGCCTACGAGATCACGCTCGAGGCCGACTCGGTGGAGTACCGGGACGACAGCGTCACCGGCCCGGACGGCGGCTTCGACACTGTCGAGCAGGACGGCGACGCCCTGACGATCGTGCACACCCGCCTCGGCACCTCGCCGGCACTCGACGGCGACCTGGCCACCTAGATCTCGCTGACCCCGACCGCGGTCGGCAGCGTCGACTTCGACGTCACGGGCATCACCCTCGTCGGCTCCGACGGCACGTCGACGACCCTCGACGACCCGGCGAGCACCACCGTCGTGGTCGCCGCGGCCGCGACCACCGCGCCGACGGCCACGCCGACCCCGGGCGCGACCACGCAGCCCGGTGCCGGTGGCGGCACGGATGCACCCACTGTCCCCGGTGATCCGACCGCCCCGGGCACCGACCCGACCAGCGGCGCCACCGCCGTGGCGGCAGCCGGCGGGGACGACCGTCCGACCGGCGGCGACCTCGCCTGGACCGGTGCCGACGTCGCGCCGTGGATCGCCGCGTCCATCGCCCTGCTCGCAGCCGGCGGCACCCTGATCACCCTGCGGGCCCGTCGTGCCCGCCGCGACCGCACCGGAGCCTCCGCATGACCGCCACGAAGCAGGCCGCCACGAAGCAGGCCGCCACGAAGCGGGCCTCCAGCAAGAAGCGCACCACCGTCGCCGGCGCATCGCTCATCGCCCTCGTCGGCACCGTCCTCGCCGCGACCCCCGCGATCACGGCCGCCGCAGCACCCGCAGCCGTCGACGCCAGCCCGGCCGCCATGCTCGCGCCGTACTACACGGACCTCGACCTGACCGGCGATGACCAGGTGACGAAGGCCGACCTCGCCGTGCTCACCGACCACCTCGGTGCGACGACCGCGAGCACCGACTGGGCGACGGTCAGCGCCGCGGACACCGACGCCGACGGCACCATCACCGTCGCGGACCTGGCCGGGTTGTCCCAGCGGATGATCTACGACGACGGCCCGTTCCAGCTCGTCGAGGCGTCGACCATCGACATGCAGGCCGCGATGAACGCCGGGGTCACCACGTCGGTCGCGATCACCGAGGACTACCTCGACCGCATCGCCGCGTACGACCGCGCGAAGGTCGACACCGCGTCGACCGGGCGCCCGCTCAACTCGATCGTCACCACCAACGCCGACGCCCTGGCCGCCGCGAAGACCGCGGACGCCGAGCGCGCCGAGCACGGGATGACGAGCATGCTGCTCGGCGTGCCGATCGCGGTGAAGGACAACTACGACACGAAGGACATGCCGACCACCGGTGGCTGCGGCTGCTGGGACGACAACCAGACCGACACCGACGCCGCGATGGTCACCGGCCTGCGCGACGCCGGCGCCGTGATCCTGGCGAAGGCCAGCCTCGACGAGTTCGCCTTCGGCTTCGTCTCCGAGTTCTCGTCGAACCAGCCCGCCGGCTCGTCGCTCCTGGTCGCCAGCCCGTACAACACGGCGCAGACGGCCGGTGGCTCGAGCGGCGGCACCGGTGCGGCGATCTCCGCGAACCTCGCGGGGATCGGCTTCGGCACCGACACCGGCGGCTCGATCCGCGTGCCGTCGACGTACAACCAGCTCGTCGGCATCCGGCCCACGGTCGGACTGACCAGCCGTGACGGGATCATCCCGCTCGCCCTGTCGCAGGACACCGGCGGCCCGATCACGCGCTCGGTCACCGACGCGGCGGTCGCGCTCGACGCCGTCACCGGCGTGGACGCGGCGGACCCGGCGACGAGTGCGCAGGCCGGCAAGGTGCCGACGTCGTACACGTCGTCGCTCGACGCCGACTCACTGCAGGGTGCCCGCATCGGCTACGTGACGAGCATGGTCGGCACGAACGCCACGACGAAGCGCCTGTTCGACGCCTCCGTCGCGAAGCTCGAGGCCGCCGGTGCCACCGTCGTCCCGATCACCGCGACGACGGCCTTCAACCGGGTCCTGTCCGAGGGCAGCGGCAGCACGAACGAGTTCAAGCACGACCTGGACGAGTACGTCGCGAAGCACCTCGACCCCGACGTCACCGCGCGTTCCCTGCAGGGCATCCTGGCCTCGGGTGAGTACGTGCCGAGCCGCAAGAGCACCTACCAGTCGCGCGACCTGATCACCGACACGCAGTACCAGGCGTGGGCCGGACCGACGGGGTCGCACACGACGCAGCTCGCCACCGGCAAGCAGCTCGTGACGCAGATGCTCGATGACCAGGACCTCGACGCGCTCGTCTACCCGTCGGGCACGCCGTACGGCACGCAGTCGACGAACATGCGCCTCAGCCCGAACACCGGCATGCCGGCGATCACCGTCCCGATGGGCCAGGCGACCGCTGCCGACAACACGATCACCGGTGCCGGCGTGAACCTGGAGTTCCTCGGCCGCTCCTTCGACGAGAGCACGGTCATCGGCCTCGGCTACGCCTTCGAGCAGGAGACGCACGCGCGCACCACGCCCGCGCTGTACCCGGCGCTCGGCTGAGCTGAGCGGGTCGCGTGACGTGACCACAGGACGGACGGGAGGCCCGTGGCGACACCGCCACGGGCCTCCCGTCCGTCTGCTCCGTCAGTTCAGGGTCGGGGTGTCCTCCGGCACGACGCCGTCGGCGTACAGGTCGGTCGCCAGGTCGCGGAGCGCGCGCAGCGCGACCCGCTGCGTGAGCGGACCGTAGGAGATGCGGGCGACGCCGAGCGCCTCGTACTCGGCGGCGGGCAGGGCGCCGGGCAGGCCGATGACCGAGAGCTTGCCGCGGCCCAGACCGGCGACGAGTCGCTCGACCACCGAACGCTCGACCGCGCCGGGCACGAAGACCAGGGCGGCGCCGTTGTCCAGGAACGCCTTGCCGCGGGCGATCGCGTCCTCGATGCTCTCGTCGACCGGGCGCTCGCCGCCGCGCACGATCGCGTCGGTGCGGGCGTTCAGCTGGAAGTCGACGCCCTCGGCCTGTGCCGCTGCGGTGATCGCGGCGACGCGGGCGACCGCCTCGTCGAAGGGACGCAGCCGGTCCTCGACGTTGGCACCCACGATGCCGGAGCCGATGGCGCGGCGGATCGTCTCGGCGGGGTCCTCGTAGCCGTCGTCCAGGTCGGCGGTGACCGGCAGGTCCGTGGCGGCGGCGACGATCGCCGCCCCGGACAGGGCGAGGTCGAGGGGCATGCCGCCGTCCTCGTACCCGTACGACGCGGCGATCGAGTGCCCGGCGGTGGCGATCGCCTTCGTGCCGGGCAGGTCGCTGACGACCTTGGCGGTGATCGCGTCCCACACGTTCACGACGCGCAGGATCTCGGGGGTTTCGTGCAGCTGCTTCAGGGTGACGGCCTTGTCGGCGGTGCTCGTGCTCATGCTGCCGACAGTAGGCCGACGGGGCGGCCCCCGGCCGCGAGCCCAGCCGAAGACGACGTGGGATGACGTCGGGAGTCGCGCCGGGCCTCCAGGCAGGGGCATGCTGGGACGCATGGCGAGCGACGAGCAGGACCCGGTCGGCACGCTCCGCGGGGTCCGGACGAGCATCAAGTGGACGCGGTACGCGCCCGACGTGCTGCCCCTGTTCGTCGCCGAGATGGACCACGACGTCGCGCCGGCGATCCGGCAGGCCCTGATCGAACGGGTCTCGCAGTCCGACCTCGGGTACCTCGACGGCCCCGGTCCGCTCGCTCCCGCGTTCGCGCAGTTCGCGCTGGACCGCTGGGGCTGGCAGATCGATCCGTCGCGGATCCACCTGGCCACCGACGTCAGTGTCGGGATCGTCGAGTCGCTCCGGCTCGCGCTGCCCGACGGCGGCCGGGTCGCGATCACGCCGCCGGTGTACCCGCCGTTCTTCGAGCTCGTCGAAGAGGCCCGATGTCAGGTCGAGGAGGTCCCGCTGCTCGAGCAGTGGGGGCAGTACCGGCTCGACCTGGAGGGCCTCGAGCGGGCGTTCGCCGGCGGGGTCGGCGTCTTCCTGCTCTGCAACCCGCACAACCCCGTCGGGCTCGTGCACGACCGGGCCGACCTCGTCGCGATCGCCGAACTCGCTGCGAAGTACGACGTCCTCGTCATCAGCGACGAGATCCACGCACCCCTGACCCACCCCGGCGTGCAGTTCACCCCGTTCGCCGCCGTCGCCGAGCCGCTCGGTGCCCGGAGCGTGTGCGTGACCTCGGCGAGCAAGGGCTGGAACCTCGCCGGTGTGAAGTGCTCGGTCATCGTCGCCGGCGATCCCCGGACCGCCGCGCTCCTCGACACCCTGTGGGAGGAGGTCGCCTGCCGCACGAGCATCCTCGGGCTGCACGCGAACCTGGCGGCGTTCACCCTGGCGACGGACTGGCTCGACGACGTCGTGGCGCGCATCGTGGCGAACGACCGACTGCTCGCCAAGCTGCTCGCCGAGCACCTGCCCGGGGTCGTCTACACGCGGCCGCGCGCCGGGTACCTGGCGTGGCTCGACTTTCGGGGCATCGGCCTCGGCGACGACCCGGCGGTGCCGCTGCGCGAGAACGCGTTCGTCGCGCTCAACTCCGGGCTGGGGTTCGGGTCTGAGGGGCGCGGGTTCGTCCGGCTCAACCTGGCGTGCTCACCGGAGACCCTGCGCGAGGCCGTGTTCCGGATCGCTTCGGCGTACCCGTCGAGCGCGCAGGAGGGGCTGGTCTGGCACGTCGCCTGACCTGCTCCTGACCGGCGCGTGCCGGGAGGCTCGTCCTCCACAACTCGCCGTTGCTGAAATCTGTCCACAGATCAGGTTGGGTGTCCTGGATCGTGCTCCGCGGAGCGCCACGGTCGGTGCATGCAGAGATCCGATCCGACAGTGTCCAATCGAGATAGGCAAGATTGCCTCGTCACGGTTGGCCAGCTACGGTGAAGCGCACGGAGTTGCTCCGCCGGCTCGCTCGGAAGGCTGACGAGAACGCCGTCGAGTTCGTGTTCCACCGCCACGGCGGGAGCCACGACCTGTTCCGCTTCGGTCGGAACACGGTCGTCGTTCCGAGACACCGAGAGGTGGAGGAGATGACGGCTCGCGGCATCCTCCGTGACTGCGACCGACGAGGAGATGGGCGACGATGAGCCGACACACGGTGCGCGCGGAGCGCGGCAAGAAGTACTGGGTGATCTGGATCGACGGCGTCATCCGGACGCAGGCGAAGCGCGAACGAGAGATCGAGCTGATGGCCCGCGACTGGCTCTCGCTGATGAACGACGACCGCGATCCGGAGTCCTTCGAATTCGTCGTCGAGGTGGCGATGCCCGAAGCGGCGCAGGCGCACCTGGACCGCGCGGTGGCGCTCCGCGAGGAGTCCGAGCGCGCACGCATCGAGGCAGCGAAGGAGACGGCCGCCGCGGCGTTGGTCCTGCACGAGTCCGGGCTCACGGTGCGTGAGATCGGACCACTGCTCCACGTCTCGCACCAGCGAGCACAACAGCTGGTCGCCGCGGCTCGCTGACCGACCTGGTCATCGCGCTCCGCTGCGGTCAGGCCACGTACTGGTTGCGGCCGACGACGCGGATGCGCAGGTCGTCGTCACGGTCCATCGCGAGGAGCTCGCGGGCCACGAACCCGACGGACGGCCACCGGGACACCTCGGTCACCATGAAGCCGTCGATGAAGACCTGCCACGCGCCGGCCTCGCGGACCGCCTGCACCTCGTACGTCGCCATGCCGCGAGCGTACCGGGACCGGGGCGCCGTCAGTGCAGGTCGAACGCGGTGCAGGTGGAACGTCAGTGCAGGTCGAGGGTCATGTGCACGTCGGCCCGGACGTACGGGCTCGGGGCGATCTCGTCCGCGCGCAGGTGCCGGAACCCGAACGCCTCGTACAGGTGCACGGCGCTGGCCAGTTGTGCGTTGCTCTCCAGGTCGATGCGGCGGGCGCCGAGTTCGCGCGCCCGGTCGAGCGCCGCGGTGATGAGCTTCCGCCCGGTGCCGTGCCCCTGGTGGTCGGGGGAGACGGCCATCTTCACGAGCTCGAACACGCCGGGGGTGGTGGGCACGACCCCGATGCACCCGATGACCTGGTCGTCGAGCCGGGCGACCAGGACGGCCCCGCCCCGCTCCACGACGCGGCCGACGGGATCGGAGAGGAACACACGGTCCTCGTCCTCGAGGGTGAAGTACCGGGTGATCCAGGCCTCGTTGAGCGTGCGGAACGCCTCGGCGTCCACGGGGGTGGCGAGGTCGGCGATGGTGACGGTGGAGGTTGCTTCGGGCATGCATCCATCCTCGATCGACGATGCAGTCACGTCCAATACTCGTTCGCGCTGATCGATAGCCTGTGTGCATGGATCGAGAACCGGACGTCGACCTCCGGCAGCTGCGGGCGTTCCTGGCCGTCGCCGACGAGCTGCACTTCGGCCGCGCGGCCGAGCAGCTGCGGATCGCGCAACCCGCACTGTCCCAGCAGATCCGGCGGACCGAACGCGCGCTCGGCGTCGACCTGTTCGTCCGGACCAGCCGCAGTGTGGCCCTGACCGCCGCCGGCCGGGTGCTGCAGGGCCGTGCGCGGTCGCTGCTCGGGCAGGTGCGACGGGACATCGACGAGACGGTGCGGGTCGGGCGCGGCGAAGTCGGTCGGCTCGACGTCGGGTTCGTCGTCTCCGCGCTGCCTCTCGGCCCGATCGAACGCGTGCAGGCGTTCCGGGAGCGCTACCCCCTGGTCCGGGTCGAACTGACCGAGGGGTACTCGTCGACCCTGCTCGCCCGGATCGTCCGCGGCGAGCTCGACCTCGCCGTCGTCCGCGATGCCGACCCGGACCCCGCCGTGCGGCTGCTGCCGTTCCGGTCCGAGGCCTTCGTCGCCGCCGTCCCGCGCGGGCACCGGTTGGCGGATCGGGATCGCATCCGCGGCACCGAACTGGTCGACGAGCCGTTCGTGTTCTTCCCGGCGGTCGCGGGGGCTCTGGCGACCGAGCGCAACCTCGCACCGGTCACCGCCGGTGGCCGCCGCCCGGTCATCGTGCAGGAGGCCACGACCTGGGCGACCGTGCTGCACCTGGTCGGGGTGGGCCTCGGTGTCACGGTGGTGCCGGAGAGCGCCGCGCTCGCCGCACCCGACACGGTGGCGCTCCTGCCGCTCGAGTCCAGCGACCACCGCAGCGAGCTCGCCTGGGCGATGCGCGCCGACGACGACCGCGAGATCCTGCGCAACTTCGTCGCCGCGGACTGACTGAGCGGACCGCGCGCGCCAAAGGAAGCCGTCCGGGCGTCCTCGTTCAGCCGAGCGACAGGACGGGCGCCCGGTGGTCACCGAGTTCGTCGATGCGCCACGGCCGAGCCCCGCGCAGCGTCAAGCCGAGCTGCACGAGCACGAACCCGACGTGCGGCTCGACGTCGGGGTCCCACGGCCCCTCGACGCCCAGACCGAACGCGCCGAGTTCGTCGTCGGCCTCGTCCCGCAGCGTCAGCCGCCACCGTCCGTCGCCGAGCTCCTCGACCACAGCCCAGCGGGCGGTGCCGAACCGGCTCACGCCGTCTTGGTGATGTCCGCGGTGAAGTTCTGCACGCGCTGCAGCAGGGAGGCTCCACGCATCGCGATGGTCGCCGGCGGATTCAGGTGCGGGGGTGCGGTGCGGATGAGCATCGGGCACCCGAGGTCTTCGCAGATGTACGTGCCGATCGTGTTGCCGTTGCGCCCGGACTCGCCGGCACGCGCTGCGGAGAACAGCCGGACCTGGGTCGCGGGCTGCGGCGAGTGGCAGAACGAGCACATCGCGGCGATGCCGGGGCGCAGCGAGCCACCGGCGGACCGGACGACGATGCCCACGGGGCGCTCGTCGATCCAGGACACGATGTACCCGCGGCGGGCGGCCTGCGGGTCGCGCCAGCCCAGGAACTCGCGTTCGTCCCAGAGTGTCTCGTGCAGGCCCGGGATGGGCAGCTGTGCGAGTTCGTCGGGGGTGGCGTTCACGAACGACGATCGGATGTCGGCTTCGGTCAGTGGCTTCACGGTGCTGACACCCTATGCCTCGCCTCCGACAGGGGCGCTACGACAGTCTGGAGGCGCGGATTGCCCCGAGCGCGCTGCTCCCGTCCGCCACCAGCACCGCACGGCGCAGGGCGTCGCGTCCGACGCGACGGGCCGCCGCGTCGTCCGCGGCGAACTCCACGAGCACACGCGTCGACCGCGCCATGGCGCGCGCACCGGGCACCCACGGGACCGCACGCTCGATCGATTCCGCGACCGCGACCGCAGCCGCGTGGTGCTGGGTCAGGTGGGCGCGTTCGTGGGCGACCACGGCCTCCAGTTCGTCGGTGCGCAACCGGTCTGCCAAGCCGGTGCTGACGAGGACACCACCGCTCCGACCCGGCACGGCGCACGCCAGTGCGTGGTCGGCCTCGACGACGGCGACGGGGGTGCCGTCGATCTCGCGGTGCGGGGCGACGCCGGAACGCATCGCCTGCCGGACGGCCTCGTGTTCCGGGCCGGGCCGCACCCGGACCGCGACGACGAACGCGACGACCGCGAGGAGCGCGACGCCGACGTTGAAGCCGTGCGTGGGGGAGCCGTCCCCGCCGAACAGCTCGGTGACCGGACGGTCGGCGAGCACCACGAGGGTGATGCCGGCCACGAAGCCGACGACGCCGAGCAGGACCGCGACCGACCAGCAGACCAGCGCGGTGCGGGGCAGGTCGATCGTCCAGGCGGAGCGGGTCAGGACCCGGGGCGCGAACACCACCACCGCGAGTGCGAGGACGATGAGCGCGATGCCGGCGACGACCACGGTGCGCAGCCGGTCAGGAGCGGGCGCGGGCGTCGAGGGCGCGGCGCAGGGCCTCGAGGTCGTCCGAGGCGAGCGAGCCGGTGAACTGCAGCAGTGCGGCCTCGCGGTCGGACGACGCGGCCAGTGCGCTCGACATCAGCGACGCGGTCTGCTCGTCACGACTGTGCACGGCGCGGAACGTCAGGGGAGCGTCGTCGTGCTGCTCCCGTTCCACCTGGCCCTTGCGGCCGAGGCGGTCGAGCACGGTGAGGACGGTCGTCAGCGCGGGGCGGGGCTCCGGGAACGCGTCGAGCACCTGGCGTGCGGTGCGCCCGGAGTCGGCGGAGCGGAGGGCATCGAGCACCGCCTGCTCCAGCTGCCCGCGGGGGCGCGATCGTTGTCCGGCCATCCCCGCATTCTACGAGATGTCGAAGGCCCGCTCGCGACACACGCTCGAAACGCGGCCTCGGTATGCTCGTCGCGGACAACTGAACACACCGGCCGTTCATCCGTCGCGGGAGACGCCGTGCAGTGCCTCTGGGTACATCGTGCCTCTGGGTACGTCGTGCCCTCGGGCGCACGCACGGCACCGAAGGAGCAATCCCCCCGTCAATCTCTCAGGTCCCACACCGCAGCGGACAGGCCACTCTGAAAAGCAGACGCTCGGTCGTCTCGCCCACGGTGAAAGCCGCCGGACCTCACGGGCCGCGGTGAAACTCTCAGGCCCATGACAGAGGGGGAGTTCCACCCGGCGATCGTCGCCGGGCCCTGCCGATGCCAGGAGAACTCCGCCATGAGTCCGTCCCCACTGCCCACGCCGGGTCAGCGTTCGTCGCCGCTCGAAGCCGTGCACGAGGCCGCCGGTGCGACCTTCACCGACTTCGCCGGGTACCGCATGCCCGTGCGCTACTCGTCGGACCTCGCCGAGCACCACGCCGTGCGCCAGGCCGCCGGCGTCTTCGACCTGTCGCACATGGCCGAGATCGGGGTGACCGGCAGCGATGCCGTCGCCTTCCTCGACCACGCGCTCGCCGGTTCCTTCGGCACGATGCCCATCGGCCGCGCCAAGTACTCGCTGCTGCTCGCCGAGGACGGCGGGATCCTCGACGACCTCGTCGTGTACCGGACCGACGACGACGTCTTCCTCGTCGTCGCGAACGCGTCCAACCGCGACGTGGCCGTCACCGCGCTCACCGCCCGGGCCGACGGCTTCGACGTCGAGGTCTCCGACGACTCCGACACGACGGCCCTCGTCGCGATCCAGGGCCCCACGGCTGCCGGCACGCTCGACGCGCTCGTCGTCGCCGACCGCCTGCAGCCCGAGACACCGCTCGACGAACTCGGCTACTACCGCGTGCTGCACGCGCTGTTCGACGGTGCCGACGTGCTCGTCGCCCGGACCGGGTACACCGGCGAGGACGGCTTCGAGGTCTACACCGACCCGGACACCGCCCCGGCGCTCTGGGACGCCCTGCTCGAGGCCGGTGCCGACCGCGGCGTCGTCCCCGCCGGGCTCGCCGCGCGCGACACCCTGCGACTCGAGGCCGGCATGCCCCTCTACGGGCACGAGCTCGGCACCGACGTCCGTCCGGCCCAGGCCGGCCTGGGCCGCGTCGTCGCGAAGGACGGCGACTTCGTCGGTGCGGCCGGCGTCACCCCGTCGGCGGACGCCCGCGTGCTCGTCGGTCTGGTGACGGAGGGCCGCCGTGCTCCCCGAGCCGGCTACGACGTCGTGCTCGACGGCACGGTCGTCGGCACCGTGACCTCGGGCGCGCTCTCGCCGACGCTCGGACACCCCGTCGCGATGGCCTTCGTCGACCCGGCTGCGCTCGCCGCCGTGTCGGACGGGGCACAGGTCCTCCACATCGACGTCCGCGGGACTGCCGTCCCCAGCACGGTCTCCGCGTTCCCCTTCTACCGCCGCGCTTCGAAAGGCTGACCCCATGACCGACCAGACCGCACTCCAGTACACGGCCGACCACGAGTGGCTGCTCGTCGAGGGCGACACCGTCACCGTCGGCATCACCGACCACGCCGCCGAGCAGCTCGGTGACGTCGTCTACGTCGAGCTCCCCGCCGTCGGCACCGCGACCACCGCCGGCGACCAGATCGGCGAGATCGAGTCGACCAAGAGCGTCGGCGAGCTCTTCGCCCCGATCGAGGGCGAAGTCGTCGAGGTCAACGACGCCGTCGTCGACACCCCCGACACCGTCAACCAGGACCCGTTCGGTGCCGGCTGGCTCGTGAAGATCAAGGTCGACGGCACCTCGTTCCCCGAGGACCTGATGGACCACGACGCGTACCGGGCCTGCATCGCATGACCGCGTTCGAGAACCTCCAGACGTCCTTCGCCGACCGCCACATCGGCACCACCCCGGCCGACCAGCAGGCCATGCTCGACGTCGTCGGGCAGCCGTCGCTCGACGCCCTGGTCCGTGCGGCGATCCCGGAGTCCATCCACGTCGGCCCAGCCGCCGACTCGGTGATCCCGGCCGCCGTCGGCGAGACCGAGGCGCTCGCCGAGCTCCGCGCGAAGGCCGGCCGCAACACCGTCCGCCGCGCCATGATCGGTCTCGGCTACCACGGCACCCACACGCCCGCGGTGATCCAGCGGAACGTGCTCGAGAACCCGAGCTGGTACACGGCGTACACGCCCTACCAGCCGGAGATCTCGCAGGGCCGCCTCGAAGCACTCATCAACTTCCAGACGATGGTGTCCGACCTGACCGGCATGGCCACCGCCGGCGCCTCGATGCTCGACGAGGGCACCGCCGTGGTCGAGGGCATGCTCCTCGCCCGCCGCGCGTCCAAGGTCAAGGGTGACGCGTTCCTCGTCGACGCCGACCTGCTGCCGCAGACCCGTGCACTGCTCGACCACCGTGCCGACGCCGTGGGCATCACGCTGCGCGCGTTCGACGCTGCCGACGGCCCGAGCGACGACCAGCTCGACGGCGCGTTCGGCGTCATCGTGCAGTACCCGGGCGCCTCGGGCCGCATCGTCGACCCGTCGTCCGTCATCGAGCGGGTCCACGCCGGTGGCGGCATCGCCGTCGTCGCAGCCGACCTGCTCGCGATGACCCTGCTCGCCAGCCCTGGCGACCTGGGTGCCGACGTGGCCGTCGGGACGAGCCAGCGCTTCGGCGTCCCGCTCGGCTTCGGCGGCCCGCACGCCGGCTACCTCGCGGTGCGCGCCGGCCTCGAGCGCCAGCTCCCCGGTCGCCTGGTCGGGGTGTCCTTCGATGCCGACGGTCAGATGGCCTACCGCCTCAGCCTGCAGACCCGCGAGCAGCACATCCGCCGCGAGAAGGCGACGAGCAACATCTGCACCGCGCAGGTCCTGCTCGCCGTGATGGCCTCGATGTACGCGGTCTACCACGGGCCCGAGGGCCTGCGGTTCATCGCCGCCCGGGTCGCGCGGACCACCGGTGCACTCGCCGCCGTGGCGCGTGACGCCGGGGTCGAGGTCGTGCACGACGCCTTCTTCGACACGCTCACCCTGCGGGCCGTCGGTCGCGCCGAGGCGATCGTCGCGGCAGCGCAGGACGCCGGCTACCTGCTGCACGTCGTGGACGCCGACACGTTCCAGCTGTCCGTCGACGAGACGACCACGCCCGACGACGTCGCGGCGCTGGCGGGCGTGCTCGGGGCGGTGGACGTGACCGTCCCCGCGACCGAGAGTGCCGTGCGCGACGCGGCCACGGGCCTCCCGGCCGCCCTGCAGCGCGAGAGCGACTACCTGACGCACCCCGTGTTCAGCGCACACCGCAGCGAGACCCGCATGATGCGGTACCTCAAGCACCTGTCCGACAAGGACTACGCGCTCGACCGCGGCATGATCCCGCTCGGCAGCTGCACGATGAAGCTCAACGCGGCGACCGAGATGGCCGCCGTGACCTGGCCGGAGTTCGCGAACATCCACCCGTTCGCACCGCGCGAGGACGTCGAGGGGTACCTCGACATGATCGGCGACCTCGAGTCGTGGCTCGCCGAGGTCACCGGCTACGACACCGTGTCCCTGCAGCCGAACGCCGGCAGCCAGGGTGAGCTCGCCGGCCTGCTGGCCATCCGTGGGTACCACCAGGCTCGTGGCGACGAGGACCGGACGGTCTGCCTCATCCCGTCGAGCGCGCACGGCACGAACGCGGCGTCCGCGGTGCTCGCCGGCATGAAGGTCGTCGTGGTGGCCTGCGACGAGAACGGCAACGTCGACCTCGAGGACCTCCGGGCCCGTGTCGCCGCCAACGCCGACACCCTCGCTGCCCTGATGATCACGTACCCGTCCACCCACGGCGTCTACGAGCACGACATCCGCGAGATCTGCGACGCCGTGCACGACGCCGGCGGCCAGGTCTACGTCGACGGCGCGAACCTCAACGCGCTGCTCGGCCACGCCCGCTTCGGCGACTTCGGGGGCGACGTGTCGCACCTCAACCTGCACAAGACCTTCTGCATCCCGCACGGCGGTGGCGGCCCCGGCGTGGGACCCGTCGCCGCGAAGGCGCATCTGGCACCGTTCCTGCCCGGTCACCCGTTCGCGCAGCAGGCCGACCGGCGCTCCGGTGCGACCGCTGCCGAGGCAGACGACCGTCTGGCCCACGCCGGCGGCCCGGTCAGTGCGGCGCCGTACGGCAGCCCGAGCATCCTGCCGATCACGTGGACCTACGTCCGGATGATGGGGCTCGAGGGCCTCACCCGTGCGACCGAGGCCGCGGTCCTCGGCGCGAACTACATCGCGGCCCGACTGCGCGACGCGTTCCCGGTGCTGTACACGGGCGACGACGGACTCGTCGCGCACGAGTGCATCCTCGACCTCCGCCCGCTGCGTGACACCACCGGCATCACGGTCGACGACGTCGCGAAGCGCCTGGTCGACTACGGGTTCCACGCGCCGACGATGTCGTTCCCGGTGGCGGGCACGCTCATGGTCGAACCGACCGAGAGCGAGGACCTCGCCGAGCTCGACCGCTTCGTCGACGCCATGCTCGCGATCCGGGCCGAGGCTGCAGCGGTGGAGCGCGGGGAGTGGCCGGCGGACGACAACCCGCTCGTGCACGCGCCGCACACCGCCTCGTCGGTGATCTCGGGGGAGTGGGCGCACGCCTACACCCGCGAGCAGGCCGTCTACCCGTTGCCCGGCATCAGCGGCCGGAAGTACTGGCCGCCGGTGCGTCGCATCGACCAGGCGTACGGGGACCGCAACCTGGTGTGCGCGTGCCCGCCGATCGAGGCGTTCGCCTGATCCCGACCGGCGCCGACACCCCGTCGTCGTCGTGCGCCCCGTGCCCCGTCCGGTCCTCCGGGCGGGGCACGGTCGTGTCCGGTCCTCCGGGCGGGGCACGGTCGTGTCCGGCCGGCGGCACGGTCCCGTCCCGGCTGGTCACGACACCCCGCTCAGTTCCCCGAGCGGTCACGAACCGTCGTCCGGACCCGCTCCCACCGACAGTTCGTGACCACTCGGCGCGCCACCCACGGCATGTCCTGACCGCTCGACGCAGCCCCCGAGCCGTACCCCTGAGCGATGCTCGGCCGTCCCCCGACTTGCACAGAAGTGTGACGGAGTGCAATGGATTTCATGCGGATGCAACAAAAACGCACCCTTCACCGGCACGCGCGCGAATGTTGCATCTTGTCGCAAGGATCGTGCAAGTTGGTTACCGGCGTGTAACCGTTCGCCCCTGGGTTTGGACGCCGCTGTTCACCTTGCCTACGCTGCAAAGGTCAAACGCGCCCGGGCGACACCGCTGTGCCCTGCGCGTCCCATGCACCAGGAGGAACCTTGATCAAGAAGCGCGCCGGGCTCTCAGCCCTCGCCGTGCTCGGGGCCACAGCACTCGCCCTGACCGCCTGCTCCAGCAACAGCTCCGACGGGGGTGGCTCGGGCTCGGCGAACGCGTCCGGGATCGTCACCACGAACGGGAGTGAGCCGCAGAAGCCCCTCATCCCGTCGAACACCACCGAGACCGGTGGCGGCAAGGTCATCGACTCGCTGTTCGAGGGCCTCGTCTCGTACGACGCCGACGGCAAGCCCGTCAACGAGGTCGCGAAGAGCATCGACACCGATGACTCGAAGACCTTCGACATCAAACTGAACACGGGTTACACCTTCACGAACGGCGAGAAGGTCACCGCCGAGTCCTTCACGAAGGCGTGGAACTGGGCGGCCCAGTTCTCGAACAAGCAGAGCGCCTCGTACTTCTTCGAGAACATCGAGGGGTACAACGCCGAGAAGGACTCCGAGCTCACCGGCCTCAAGGTCGTGAACGACGACGAGTTCACCGTGAAGCTGAAGTCGGCACAGTCCGACTTCCCGCTCTCGCTCGGCTACTCGGCCTTCGTGCCGCTGCCGTCGGCGTTCTACGACGACACCAAGGCGTTCGGTGAGAACCCGATCGGCAACGGTCCGTACAAGCTCGACGGCAAGAAGGCCTGGACCCACAACCAGTCCATCAAGCTCGTCGCCAACAAGGACTACGAGGGCAAGCGCAAGCCGAAGAACGGTGGTCTGACGATCACGTTCTACACCTCGCAGGACACCGCCTACGCGGATGCTCAGGGTGGCAACCTCGATGTCCTCGACGCCGTGCCGGACGCCAACTTCCAGACGTACAAGTCCGACTTCCCGGACTCGAACGTCAACCAGCCCGCCGCGATCTTCCAGGGCATCTACCTGCCCTACTACCTGGACCACTGGAAGGGTGAAGAGGGCAAGCTCCGTCGCGAGGCCGTCTCGATGGCGATCAACCGCAAGGAGATCACCGACAAGATCTTCGACGGCACCCGCACCCCGGCCAAGGACTTCACCTCGCCGGTGATCGCCGGTTGGAACGACGACCTCGAGGGCTCTGACGTCCTGGAGTACGACAAGTCCGAGGCCAAGAAGCTCTGGGCCGAGGCCGACAAGATCTCGAAGTACGACGACACCCTCACCATCACGTACAACGCCGATGGTGGCCACCAGGCATGGGTGACCGCGGTCACGAACTCGATCTCGAGCACGCTCGGCATCAAGGCCGAGGGCAACGCGATCCCGACGTTCCAGGAGGCCCTCGACCTCCAGACGAACGACAAGCTCACGGGCGGCAGCCGCACCGGTTGGCAGGCCGACTACCCCTCGCTGTACAACTTCCTCGGCCCGACCATGGGCAAGGGCTCGTCGAGCAACTACGCGCGCTACGACTCGGCCGAGTACAACGAGCTGCTCGCGAAGGGCCGTTCGGCAGCCACTGTCGAAGAGGGCAACAAGATCTTCGACCAGGCTCAGGAACTCCTGTTCGAGGACCTGCCCGAGATCCCGCTCTGGTACTCCAACGTGACCGGTGTCTGGAACGCGGACAAGGTGTCGAACGTCAAGTTCGGCTGGAACTCGGTGCCGCTGTACTACGACGTCGAGGTCAAGAACTGACCCTGGTCTCGTAGAGACCACCACGCGAGCAGGTATCCTGCCTCGCGACCACCGGACGGGGGTTCGGGGGCCACATGGCCCCCGAACCCCCGTACCGCGGCGGTAAGACCTTCCCCCACACCGCGGGCGCCCTCCCGCACCGGACTTCCGTGCCGACCCTCGGACCGTCCACCCCTCACCACAATGAACCTGATCGACATCGCTCCGGACCGGGCAGTGATCTGATGCTCTGGTACCTCGGCAAGCGCCTCCTGCAACTCATCCCCGTGTTCTTCGGGGCCACGTTCCTCATCTACTTCATGGTCTTCTCGCTGCCCGGCGACCCGATCGCCGCGCTGTTCGGTGACCGCCAGCCGACACCGCAGGTGATCGAGCAGCTGCGACAGCAGTACAACCTCGACAAGCCGTTCATCGTGCAGTACCTGCTCTGGATCGGCGGCGTGTTCCGCGGCGACCTCGGCGTGACGTACTCGGGTCTGCCGGTCAGCTCGCAGCTCGCCTCGGCGTTCCCGATCACCGCCCGTCTGGCGATCCTGGCGCTGCTGTTCGAATCGGTCGCCGGCATCGTCGTCGGTGTCATCGCTGGTCTGCGCAAGGGCAAGCTGTTCGACGCCACCGCACTCGTCGTGTCGCTGCTGCTCATCTCGGTCCCGACCTTCGTCGTCGGGTTCCTGCTGCAGTACGTCTTCGGCATCAACCTCGGACTGTTCCGGGTGACGGTGTCCGGCGAAGCGCCGTGGGACGAACTCGTGTTGCCCGCGATCGTGCTCGCCTCGGTGTCGTTTGCGTACATCGTGCGTCTGACGCGCGCGAGCGTCGCCGAGAACATGAGTGCTGACTTCGTCCGCACCGCGACGGCCAAGGGCCTGCCCCGTCGTCGTGTCGTCGGCGTGCACATCTTCCGCAACTCACTCATCCCCGTGGTGACGTACCTGGGTGTCGACATCGGCAACCTGATGGTCGGCGCCGTGGTGACCGAGGGCATCTTCAACATCCACGGTGTGGGAGGAACGGTGTTCCAGGCCGTCAAGCTCGGCGAAGGACCGACCGTCGTGTCGTTCGTCGCCGTGATGGTCATCATCTTCATGCTCGCCAACCTCCTGGTCGACCTGCTCTACGCCGTCCTGGACCCGAGGATCCGCTATGCCAAGTAACGCCGCATCCCGCTCGGCGACGCACTACGTCGCTCCGATCGAGGAGACCCCGCTCCAAGCGGTCGACCAGGTCGACGAGAACGAGAAGACCCGGTCCACCTGGACCGATGCCTGGGACTCCATGCGTGTCCGCCCGATGTTCTGGGTGTCCGCCGTGCTCATCCTGCTCATCATCGTCGTGGCGTTGTTCCCTGGCCTCTTCACGCACATCGACCCGAGGAAGGCGATCCTCGCCAAGAGCAACGAAGGCTCGGAAGCAGGCCACATCTTTGGGTACAACCGCCAGGGCTACGACGTGTACTCACGTGTCATCTGGGGTGCACGGAACTCGCTGATCGTCGGCATCGTCGCCACGGTGCTGGTCACGATCGTCGGTGTCATCATCGGCGCTCTCGCCGGCTTCTACGGCGGATGGCTCGACACGATCGTGTCCCGCATCGCGGACATCTTCTTCTCCATCCCCACCGTGCTCGGCGCAATCGTGATCATGTCGGTCATCCCGGCGCGGAACGCGATCACAGTGGCGTTGGTCCTCGCCGCGTTCGCCTGGCCGCAGATCGCTCGCATCATGCGTGGTGCCGTGCTCAGCGCGAAGCAGTCCGACTACGTGATGGCCTCGGCCGCGCTCGGCGTGAGCCGCTTCAAGACGCTGGTCCGTCACGTGATCCCGAACTCCGTGGCCCCGGTCATCGTCGTGTCGACGGTGTCGCTCGGCACGTTCATCGTGGCTGAGGCGACCCTGTCGTTCCTCGGCATCGGGCTCCCGGACTCAGCGCTCAGCTGGGGCCTCGACATCGGAACCGCACAGGTCTCGATCCGAACGGCACCGTCGACGATCTTCTGGCCGTCGGCAGCCCTGTCCATCACCGTGCTCGCGTTCCTGCTCCTCGGTGACGTGGTGCGCGACGCGCTCGACCCGAAGGCGAGGGCCCGCCGATGAGCGAGACACTGACCCAGACGAACAGCAGCCGCACCGGCGGTTCCGGCGCCCCGCTGCTCGAGATCACCGACCTGCAGGTCGGCTTCAAGACCCAGAGCGGCCTCGTGCAGGCCGTCCGCGGCGTCAACCTCACCCTCGAGCAGGGCGAGCGCCTGGCCATCGTCGGCGAGTCCGGTTCGGGCAAGTCGACGAGCGCCCAGGCGATCATCAAGCTGCTCCCCGGCACCGGTGAGGTCACCGGCGGCTCGATCAAGTTCAACGGGCGCGAGCTCGTCGGGCTGAGCGACAAGGAGATGTCGGAGATCCGCGGGAAGGAGATCGGCTACGTCCCCCAGGACCCGATGTCGAACCTCAACCCGCTGTGGTCGATCGGCTTCCAGGTCGAAGAAGCGATCCGTGCGAACGGCATGGCGACCGGCAAGAAGGCAGTCCGTGACCGTGCTGTCGAGGTCCTGCAGGAGGCCGGCCTCGGCGACGCCTCGACCCGCCTGAAGCAGTACCCGCACGAGTTCTCCGGCGGCATGCGCCAGCGCGTGCTCATCGGCATCGGTCTGTCGAGCCGCCCGCAGCTGCTCATCGCCGACGAGCCGACGAGCGCGCTCGACGTGACCGTCCAGCGCGTCATCCTCGACCACCTCGAGAGCCTGACCCGCGACTTCGGCACCTCAGTGCTGTTCATCACGCACGACCTCGGCCTCGCCGCCGAGCGCGCCGAGAAGCTCGTCGTGATGTACAAGGGCCAGGTCGTCGAGGCCGGTCCCTCGAAGGAGATCCTCGCCAACCCGCAGCACCCGTACACGCAGCGGCTCGTCGCGGCGGCCCCGTCGCTGGCCAGCCGTCGCATCCAGTCGAAGGTGCAGCACGCACGCGTCGACATCGCCGACGCCGGCAACGACGACGCCGAGCTGATCGCCCGGGCCCAGGAGCGCGAACACCGTCCGGCCGAGGACCTCATCGTGGTGAAGAACCTCGAGAAGGTCTACAAGCTGCGCGGCAAGAGCCTCGCCACCCGCGAGCTCAAGGCCGTCGACGACGTGTCGTTCTCGATCCAGAAGGGCACCACCACGGCGCTCGTCGGCGAGTCCGGTTCGGGCAAGTCGACCGTCGCGAAGCTCGTCCTGCAGCTCGAGAGCATCACGAGCGGCACCGTGCAGTTCGACGGCATCGACATCGGCGCGCTGAAGGGCAAGGACCTCTTCGACTTCCGCCGCCGCGTGCAGCCGGTGTTCCAGGACCCGTACGGCTCCCTGGACCCGATGTACAACGTCGGGAACACGATCGCCGAGCCGCTCGCCACGCACAAGGTGGGCGACAAGGCATCGCGTCGCGCCCGGGTGCTCGAGCTGCTCGACCAGGTCGCGCTGCCGAAGTCGATGGTGAACCGCTACCCGAACGAGCTGTCCGGTGGCCAGCGACAGCGCATCGCCGTCGCTCGCGCGCTGGCGCTCAAGCCGGAGGTCATCGTCCTCGACGAGGCCGTCTCCGCGCTCGACGTGCTCGTGCAGGGGCAGATCCTCGACCTGCTCACCGAGCTGCAGACCGAGCTCGGCCTGACGTACCTGTTCATCACGCACGACCTCGCGGTCGTCCGCCTCGTCGCGGACAACGTGTGCGTCATGCGCCGTGGGCAGATCGTCGAGAAGGCGACGACCGACGAGGTCTTCGCCGCCCCGAAGGAGCAGTACACGAAGGACCTCCTGGCCGCCATCCCCGGCGCCGGGTTCGAGTTCGGACGCTGATCCACCTGGACACGAACGAGGCCGGACGCCCCGTCGTCCTCCGCGCTGGTCGCGGGGGCGCGGTGGCGTCCGGCCTCGTCGCCGTCCTGGGCCTGTTCCTGCTCGGCGATGCGGCGTTCCGGGGGAGCTGGGACGTCGTCCTCCGCGCCGCCGGCCCGATCGCCGTGCTCGTCTGGGCGCTCTGGGTCCTGACCTACCGCCCGTGCATCGTCATCGACGAGCGCGCGGTCACCGTGGTCAACCCGCTCCGCCGCACCGTGGTGCCGTGGCAGGCCGTCGCGGACGTCCGGCTCCGCTGGCAGATCGTGATCGAGACCGTCGCCGGTCGGAAGGTCCAGTGCTGGGGCGGCCCGTCGCTGCCGCGGCCGAAACCGGCCCGGCGGGGTGAGCGGGCGGTCCTGCGACAGCCCGACGAGATGACCGTGCTGCTCGACCGCTGGTCCGAGCACCGCGAGCGCGCCGGTGCCGGCGACGCCGTGCGCGGCTGGGACGTGCCGGCCCTGACGGTCGGCGCAGCCGCGCTGGCGCTCCTCGCCGCTTCGCTGCTCAGCCTGTGGCTGGGAGCCTGACGCGGCTCGCGATCGCGACCACAGGACGGACGGGAGGCCCGGCGCACGACGTGCTCCGGGCCTCCCGTCCGTCTGCTGGTCACGTCCACGACGTGACCAGCGTCGTCAGACGGCCGCGCCGACCCGCTCGGTGAGCAGGTGCTCCTGGTCGGTCTGGATGCAGGCGACACCGCGGCCGTGCACGGGCTCGAGACCCGGGTCGATCGTGCGGCACTGCTCCTGCCGGCCCTCGTCGAGGAGCTGGTAGAGCGGGCAGCGCGTGCGGAACCGGCAGCCGTCGATGCGCTCCGTGGGGGAGGGCAGGTCGCCGTCGAGCAGGATGCGCCCGCGGGCGGCCTCGGCCATGGGGTCCGGCACCGGCACGGCCGACAGCAGGGCCCGGGTGTACGGGTGCTGCGGGTCCGAGAAGACCGCGTCGCCGTCGCCGTACTCGACGATGCGGCCGAGGTACATGACCGCGACGTCGTCGGCGATGTGCCGGACGACGGACAGGTCGTGCGCCACGAACAGGTAGGACAGCCCGAGGCGGTGCTTGAGGTCCTCGAGCAGGTTGATCACACCGGCCTGCACCGAGACGTCGAGCGCGGAGACCGGCTCGTCGAGCACCAGGATCTTCGGCTCCACGATGAGCGCACGGGCGATGCCGATGCGCTGCCGCTGGCCGCCGGAGAACTCGTGCGGGTACCGGTCGATGTAGCTCGGCTCGAGCCCGACCAGCTCGAGGACCTCGCGCACCCGCCGGCGGATCTCGTCCTTCGCGACGCCGTGCACGGTGAGGGGCTCGCCGATCACCGAGCCGATGTCGAGGCGCGGGTCGATCGACGCCATCGGGTCCTGGAACACGACCTGGATGTCGCGTCGCAGTGCCAGACGGTCCTTCTTGGACAGCGAGGCGGTGTCGACGCCGTTCACCCGGATGGTGCCGTGCTGGGCCCCGGCGAGCTCGAGGATCTCCATGATGGTGGTCGTCTTGCCGCAGCCGGACTCGCCGACCAGACCGAGCACCTGGCCGCGCTTGAGCGTCAGGGAGATGCCGTCCACCGCGTGCACCTCGCCGATCTGCCGGCGGAACAGCGCGCCCTTGGTGAGCGGGAACGTCTTGACGACGTCCTGCAGCTCGAGCACGACCTCGTCGCCGTGGTCGACCGCTGCCTCGGGGACGTCCTCGGGGCGGGGGAAGATCTCCGAGCGCTCGAGGGTGCCCGCGGCGATCTCGTCGCGACGGATGCACGCGGCGGTGTGGTCGTCGAGCAGGGTGCCGTTGCCGATCGTCTGGACGGCACCGGTCAGGACCGGGTTGTCGGCGCTCTGCGGCACCGACGGTGCGACGAGGGCGGGTTCGCCGTCGCGGCAGGCGTCGATGACGGCGGGGCAGCGGTCGGCGAACGGGCACCCGGTCGGCTTCTGCGTGAGCAGGGGCGGGCGGCCGTCGAGCGGGACGAGCCGCTCGGTGCGGGCGGACGTCATGTTCGGCATCGAGCGGAGCAGCCCGATCGTGTACGGCATCACCGGTTCACGGAACAGGGGGAGCACCGGCGCCGTCTCGACGATCCGGCCGGCGTACATCACGGCGACGCGGTCGGCGTTGCCGGCGACGACGCCGAGGTCGTGCGTGATGAGCACGACGGCCGCACCGGTCATGTCCTTGGCGGTCTGCAGCACGTCGAGGATCTGCGCCTGGATCGTCACGTCGAGTGCGGTGGTCGGCTCGTCCGCGATGATCAGCTTCGGGTCGTTCGCGATGGCGATGGCGATCATCGCGCGCTGGCGCATGCCGCCGGAGAACTCGTGCGGGAACGCGTCGAGTCGTCGCGCCGGGTTCGGGATGCCGACGATGCGCAGGAGTTCCTCGGCGCGGGTGCGTGCGGCGTGCTGGGTGAGGGAGCGGTCGTGCAGGCGCAGGCCCTCGATGATCTGCTGGCCGATCGTGTACACCGGCGTCAATGCGGACAGCGGGTCCTGGAACACCATCGCGATGTCCCGGCCGCGCAGAGCCGACATCTCGCGGTCGTTCCTGCCGACGAGCTCCTGCCCGTCGAACCGGATGCTGCCCTGCACCTGGGCGGACGACGGCAGCAGGCCCATCACGGCCATCGAGGACACCGACTTGCCGGAACCCGACTCGCCCACGATGCCGAGGAACTCACCGGGGGCCACCGAGTAGTCGACACCCCGGACCGCGTAGACGGGCTTGGTCTTCGGGTTGAACGTGACCGACAGGTCGGACACGGTGAGCAGCGGCTCAGTCACGGTTGGCTCCGGAGGTGGGGTCGATGGCGTCGCGCAGGGCGTCGCCGAGCAGGCTGGTCGAGAGCACGGTCGCGACGAGCGTCGCGGCGGGCAGGACGAAGAGCCACGGGCGGGTGACGGCGGACTGGCTGCCGGCGGCGAGCAGGGTGCCGAGCGAGACGTCGGGGATCTGGATACCGAAGCCGAAGAAGCTCAGCGAGCTCTCCGCCAGGATCGCGGCTCCGACGCCGAGCGTGGCGTCGATGATGAGCAGCGACGCGACGTTCGGCAGGATGTGCCGCCGGATGATCGTGAACGCCGGGACGCCCATGAACCGGGCGGCCTTGACGTAGTCGCGCTCGCGCAGGGACATCGTCTGCCCGCGGATCACCCGGGCCATCACCATCCAGCTGAACACCGCGAGGCCGACGATGAGGGCAACCCACGTCAGGTTCTTGAACACCGGGCTGAGCAGCACGAGCGCGTAGAACGACGGGATCACGAGCAGCAGGTCGATGACCCACACGAGCAGCCGGTCGGTGAGGCCGCCGAAGTACCCGGCGATCGCGCCGACGATGCCGGCGATCAGGGTCGCTGCCGGTCCGGCGATCAGGCCGATGAGCAGCGACTTCTGCAGGCCGACCAGGGTCTGCGCGTAGATGTCCTGGCCGATGTCGTTCGTGCCGAACCAGTGCGCAGCGCTCGGCGGCATGCCGAACGCCAGCCCGTCGGAGTCGACGGCGTTCCAGTGGTACAGGTACGGGCCGAGGAACGCCCAGAGGATGATGAGGAGCAGGGCGCTGCCACCGATGCGTGCGCGCCAGGTGCCGAACACCTTGCGCCAGAGCGGGGTGCGGCCGCCCTTCACCTCGATGACGTGCGCCGGCGTCCCGGCGTTGCCGTCGCCGGGGTCACCGGCGGTGGTCGTGGTCGTGGGGTCGAGAACAGACACGGGTCACACCCTCACTCGCGGGTCGAGCGCGGCGTACAGCAGGTCCGCGAGGGTCCCTGCGATGAGCACGAGGATCGCCGTGAAGAGGATCGTGCCCGACGCCGCGTTGATGTCGTTGTTGCTGATGCTCTGGACGAAGTACTCGCCCATGCCGTGCCAGCTGAAGACCAGCTCGGTGATGCTCGCGCCGGTCAGGATGAGTCCGAACGAGTACGCGAAGAAGGTCGACATCGGGATGAGGGCGACCCGCACACCGTGGCGCATGATCGCCGAGCCGCGGGTGCGGCCCTTCGACCGTGCGGTCCGGATGAAGTCGTTCGACAGCACGTCGAGCATCGCCGAGCGCTGGTAGCGCGAGTAGGTGGCGACCGCGCCGATGGTCAGCGAGATCGTCGGTAACAACAGGTGCACGAGCCGGTCGCCGAGCACCGGGAAGAACCCGGTCACCCCCGGCGTGTACTCGCCGGTGAACCGGATCACCTGCGTCCCCACGCCCTGGTTGAGCGTGGTCGCGAGGATCATCAGCACGACCGCGATGACGAAGGTCGGGGTGGCGAGCACCGCGAAGGACAGGTACGTCGACACCTGGTCGGAGGTGCGGTACTGCCGGACCGCGTTCCAGACGCCGAGGAGCACCCCGAGGATCGCGCCGAGCAGTGTGCCGATCACGAGCAGCCGGAGGCTCGTGCCGGAGCGGGCGATGATGTCGGCCGTCACCTCGGTGCCGCGGGTGCTCATGCCGAGCGAGCCGTGCGTCACCAGCCCGACCCACCAGTCCCAGGTGCGGACGAGGAGCGGGGTGTCCGGATCGGCGCCGAGCTTGCGGAGCGACGCCTGGATGGTGCCCGGCGGCACGGCCGGGTTGCGCCCCAGGAACCGGGCTGCCGGGTTGAGCGTCGTGCTGGCGAGGATGTACCCGAGCGTGGTCGCCACGATCGTCAGGACGATGTAGTTGACGATCCGCTTTGCGATGAAGGCGAGCATGTGGTTCGTGACCTCTGGGTGCGGCCGTCCGACCGGACGGCGTTGTCGGTGGCGACAGGCTAGCCGTTCGAGCGACTGGGTGGGACAACGGAAGTGACGCTATGCAACATTCGTTACGAGCGTGTTTCGATTCATCGCACAGACCCTTGTGCCGCCTTCGGATGTGGCTAGGGTTCTCAACCAACAGGCGCGACGGCGGGGGCCGCCGCGGTCCAGCGCGATCTGCGCGAACCACAACGAAAGGGAATCCTCGCCATGCGAAAGAGGATCAAGGGCATCGCCGTCCTGGCCACCGCTGCGGCAGCTGCCGTCGTGCTGGCAGGCTGCTCCGGCGGCGGAGAAGCGGGCGGCGACAACTCCGCGGTCGCCGAGTCGTCGCTGAAGTCGACCGGCTGGGCCGTCGCGGACCGCGCCGACGTCAAGGACGGCGGGTCGATCACCCTGCCGATCGACACCGCTCCAGCGAACTGGCAGCTGCTCAACCTGGACTCGGGGACCGTCGACGACACGACGATCTCGCAGACCTACCTGCCGAGCTTCATCCAGTTCAAGGAGAACGGCGAGTGGGAGGCGAACAAGGACTACGCGACGTCCGTCGAGCTGACCAAGGACTCGCCCCAGACCGTCGAGATCAAGATCAACCCGAAGGCCGTGTGGTCGGACGGCACCCCGATCAGCGCGAAGGACGTCATCGCGAACTGGAAGGCGCTGAACGGCACGAACAAGGCGTTCGCGCCGCTGTCCACCAACGTGTGGGAGGACGTGGACTCGGTCAAGCAGGGCTCCGACGAGCGTGACGTCATCATGACGTTCTCGAAGACCAACGCCGACTGGGCGAGCGTCTTGACCGCCATCTACCCGTACTGGGCCGTCGACACCCCGGACCACTTCAACAAGGCCTGGGCCAAGGCGCCGTACGCCGCCGACGGCAAGACCTACGTCTCCGGTGGTCCGTACATCCTGAAGTCCTTCGACACCAACGGTGGCGTCGTGACCTTCGAGAAGAACTCGAAGTGGTGGGGTGACGAGGGCAAGCTCGACACGATCGTCTTCAAGACGGTCTCGCGTGACGGCGTCGCCCAGGCGTACGGCAACAAGGAGCTCGACGCGTTCAACCTGAACGGCAGCGCCGACAACCTCAAGACGGCGAACTCGCGGTCCGACTCGAAGATCGAGCGCTCGCTCGGCACCACGCAGCGTCAGATCACGCTGAACGGCACCTCGGACGTCTTCAAGGACCAGGACGTGCGCCAGGCGTTCGCACAGGCCATCAACCGCAAGGTCGTGGCCCAGGCGATCCTGTCGCCGGTGAAGAGCCCGGGCGACGTGCTCAACAACCTCGTCTACCTGCCCGGACAGCAGGGCTACGAGGACGACGCGTCGAGCGTCTACGGCTACAGCACCGACAAGGCGAAGTCGAAGCTCGAGGACGCCGGTTGGAAGATCGGCTCGGACGGCTACGCGACCAAGGGCGGCAAGGAACTCGACGTCCGCTTCGTGATCCCGTCGGACAACCCGAACTCGGCGAACGTCGCGCAGCTCGTGCAGCAGCAGACCAAGCTCGCCGGCTTCAAGGTGACCATCGACACCGTGCCCACCGATGACTTCTTCACGAAGTACATCACCACGACGACCCGTGACTTCGACGCCACGTACTTCGCGTGGCAGGGCACCCCGTTCCCGATCTCGTCGCTGAAGTCGATCTACTACCCCGCCGACGCAGGCCAGAACTACACCGGCGTGACGGACGACTCGCTCGGTGCCGCGTGGGACAAGGCGAACGGCGAGCTCGACCCGGATGCCCGCATCAAGGACGCGCAGGCCATCGACAAGAAGATCGTCGCGGTCGCCGGCACCATCCCGCTGTTCGCCGAGCCGTACGCCTGGGGTGTGCGCAAGGACCTGGTGAACTACGGTCCGGCGCAGTTCCAGCAGTCCTCGGTCAAGTGGCAGGACGTCGGCTACAAGAAGTAGTCGCCGCCCCGTTCACGAACGACACCCCCGACGTCGCACGACGTCGGGGGTGTCGTTCTGCGTCGTGACCGTCAGAACCGTGCCGCCGCCAGCGACGCCGCGACCCCGAGGACGACCATCGCCAGGATCGTCCAGCCGTGGGTGCGGTGCGTGATCGGCGCAGCCGTCACGGTCGACGGAGGTGGGCCGTCCTGCTCGGCCGGGGCGGGCACGTGGGCCAGCATCCGCGCGGCCGCAGCGTCGACGTCCAGGCGATCCGGGCCTCCCGGCTGGTCACCGCTGTGCGCGGCGAGACGCGCCGTCGGGCGGGTCGCGATCCAGACGCGGCGGACGCCCTCGCTGGTGACCACCTCGATGCCGTACTTCGTGCGCACCTCGCTGATGCGGGACCAGGTGTAGGTGCTGGTCCGCCGGACGTCCACGATGCGCAGGTGCTCCGGCGTCAGCTCGATCCGCGGACGCCAGAGCGCTGCCCAGGCGACGAACGCGACGGCGATGCTCGGGATCGGCACGAGCCAGGGGGCGCCGCCGCCGAGCAGGGCCAGTGGGACGAGCACGACGGCCACGACCCAGAGGACGACGGCGAGGGCGCGCAGGCCGGGGGCGACGATGGTGGTGGGCACCGGACGAGGGTACGAGATGCCTCCCCGGAGACGCCCGGGGAGCGGGTGTGACACACCGGCGCGTATCTCCGGACGACCCGATTCCCCGGGGAGGCAGATCCTGGACGGACCCTCGTGCCGTCAATGGTCGTCGCCCCCAGTTGGGGTGTCAATACCCCATCGCGACGCATTCAGGGGAATCCCACGCCGAGGACTACGAAACGAGCAGTTCGATCTGTTCGCGGATGGTCTCGGCCTTCGGGAACCGCAGACCGACCAGGCCGACGTGTCGCCACCGGACCACGCCGTCGGGGCCGATCACGAAGACCGACCGACGCAGGCCGATGCCCGGTGCCTGCACCCCGTAGGCGCGGATCACCGAGCCGGCGGTGTCACTGAGCAGCGGGAACGCGAGCGAGGACCCGCGGGCGAACCCCTCGTGCGAGTCGAGTGCCTGCGGGCTGATGCCCCACACGGTCGCGCCGAGGTCGGTGAACTCGTCGAGTTCGGCCTGGTAGCTGCAGAGCTGGGCCGTGCAGACCGCCGTCGCGTCGCCCGGGTAGAAGGCCAGCACCACGGTGCGGCCGATCTCGGCGGACAGGTCGTACTCGTCGTCGGTGCGGACGCCGCCGCGCACGACCATCCCCGGCAGGGTGAACGACGGGGCGGACTCGCCGATCGCGGGGATGCTCATGCGTCTCACGGTAGGGCGGACCGGCGGTGGTTGCCCCTCGGCGCGCTGAGCGGGGGCTGTGGATGCGCCCGCGACGCGCTGAACGGCCAGCGGCGCGTGCGCGAGCTGCCAGCGGCGCGCAGCTGCCTACGAGAACAACTGCGGGAACGCGTGCGCCACCCAGGGGTACCCGACGAAGACCACCGCGTCGAGCAGGGCGTGCGTGATGACGAGCGGCAGGAGTCGGCCCCACCTCGTGTAGATCCAGCCGAACACGATGCCCATCACCGCGTTGCCGATGAACGCCCCGAACCCCTGGTACAGGTGGTAGCTGCCGCGCAGCAGGGCGGTCGACAAGATCATCTGCCAGCGGCCCCACCCGAGGTCGCCGAGACGGGCGTAGAGGTACCCGATCACGATCACCTCCTCCTGCAGGCCCGAGCGGATCGCGGACAGCAGCAGGACCGGGACCGTCCACCAGTACGAGTTCAGCGCGGCGGGGTCGACCGCGACCGTGATGCCGAGCGCCCGCCCCGCGAAGTACAGCGCGAGCCCCGGGATCCCGATGCACAGGGCGATGAGCGCCGGGCCGCCCAGGTCCGGCTTCGCCCGGAACCGGTCGATCCCGAGCCGGCCCAGGTGGGGTCGCGACGTGCTCCACAGCAGGTAGCAGACGAGCGCCACCGGGGCCAGGTCCACCGCGATGCCGAGGAGCTGCCGGGCGAGGTCGACGTACTGCACCGTCGTCGACGAGGTGTTCAGCGCCGTCGACTGCTCGCCGAGCGGGGTCGTCTGGGACAGGTCGTCGATGATCTGCAGGATCGAGTAGAGGGCGCTGGCACCGAGCGAGAGCAGCAGGACGATGGTGATCTCGACCCACGTTCGCCGACGGCTCATGCGCTGTACTCCTGTCGCTTGCGAACTACCGGTAGACTGGCGTGTCGGGCGTTCTGCCCACGGGTGCGGTGCTGTGAAAACACTGGCCCGACACTCTCCCAGAAATTGAAGGATGTCCTGTATGGCGCTCGCCACCCGGTCCGACCTGCGCAACGTCGCCATCGTGGCACACGTCGACCACGGCAAGACCACCCTCGTCGACGCGATGCTCACGCAGACCAACTCGTTCGACGCCCACTTCGAGGGCGAAGACCGCATGATGGACTCGAACGACCTCGAGCGCGAGAAGGGCATCACGATCCTCGCGAAGAACACGTCGGTGCTCTACAACGGCAAGCACGCGACCGAGTTCGGCGCGGACGGCCCCATCACCATCAACGTGATCGACACGCCCGGTCACGCCGACTTCGGTGGTGAGGTCGAGCGCGGCCTCTCCATGGTCGACGGTGTCGTGCTGCTCGTCGACGCCTCCGAAGGTCCCCTGCCCCAGACCCGCTTCGTGCTGCGCAAGGCGCTCGCCGCGAAGCTCCCGGTGATCCTGCTCGTCAACAAGACGGACCGGCCCGACTCCCGCATCGACGAGGTCGTCTCCGAGTCCCAGGACCTGCTCCTCGGCCTCGCCTCCGACCTGTCGGACGAGGTCGACGACCTCGACCTCGACGCGATCCTCGACGTCCCGGTGGTCTACGCCTCGGGTCGCAACGGCGCCGCGTCGCGCAACAAGCCGAACGACGGCGAGCTGCCCGACAACGACGACCTCGAGCCGCTGTTCGAAGCGATCCTCCAGCACGTCCCGGCCCCGAAGTACGACGACGAGCACCCGCTGCAGGCGCACGTCACGAACCTCGACGCCTCCCCGTTCCTCGGTCGCCTGGCGCTCCTGCGCATCTTCCACGGCACCATGAAGAAGGGCCAGACGGTCGCGTGGGTCAAGCACGACGGCACCGTCGTCAACGCCCGCATCACCGAGCTCCTCATCACGAAGGCGCTCGACCGCTACCCGGCCGAGTCGGCGGGCCCCGGTGACATCGTCGCCGTCGCCGGCTTCGACACGATCACCATCGGCGAGACCCTGACCGACCCCGAGGACGTCCGCCCGCTGCCGACCATCACGGTCGACGACCCGGCGATCTCGATGACGATCGGCACGAACACCAGCCCGCTCGTCGGCAAGGTCAAGGGCCACAAGCTGACCGCCCGCATGGTCAAGGAGCGCCTCGACCGCGAGCTCGTCGGCAACGTCTCGCTCAAGGTCCTCGACATCGGCCGCCCCGACGCGTGGGAGGTCCAGGGCCGTGGTGAACTCGCACTCGCCATCCTGGTCGAGCAGATGCGTCGCGAGGGCTTCGAGCTCACCGTCGGCAAGCCGCAGGTGGTCACGAAGCGTGACGAGAACGGCAAGCTGCAGGAGCCGTACGAGCACATGACGATCGACACGCCGGAGGAGTACCTCGGCGCGATCACGCAGCTCATGGCCGCTCGCAAGGGCCGCATGGAGAACATGACGAACCACGGCACCGGCTGGGTGCGCATGGAGTTCATCGTCCCGTCGCGCGGCCTGATCGGCTTCCGCACGTCGTTCCTGACCGAGACCCGCGGCACCGGCATCGCCAACGCGATCTTCCACGGCTACGACGAGTGGGCCGGCGCGATCCAGACCCGCATCAACGGCTCGATCGTCTCCGACCGCTCCGGTGTGGTGACGCCGTTCGCCATCACGAACCTGCAGGAGCGGATGTCGTTCTTCGTCAACCCGACCGAAGAGGTCTACGAGGGCATGGTCATCGGCGAGAACTCGCGCGCCGACGACATGGACGTGAACATCACCAAGGAGAAGAAGCTCACCAACATGCGGTCGGCCAACGCCGACACGTTCGAGTCGATGACGCCGTCGCGTCAGCTCTCGTTGGAGGAGTGCCTCGAGTTCGCCCGTGAGGACGAGTGCGTCGAGGTCACCCCCGCCGCCGTGCGCATCCGCAAGGTCGAGCTGGACGCGTCGGCTCGCCAGCGCTCCTACGCGCGTCTCAAGCGCCAGGACGCGTAAGCACCAGCACGAGCAACACGCGCGGAGGCCCGTCCTCCGTCCGACGGCCCGGTCACCTGCAACAGGTGGCCGGGCCGTTCGCGGTTGTACCGTGGTCAGCGTGACTCTCGACCTGCTCTCGATCTACCAGGACCTGCACGCCCACCCGGAGCTCGGCTTCCAGGAGCACCGCACCGCCGGTGTCATCACTGCGAAGCTCGCCGAGATCGGTGGGATCGAGGTGACGACGGGCGTCGGCGGCACCGGCATCGTCGGTGTCGTGTCGAACGGCGAGGGCCCCGTGGTCTGGCTCCGCGCCGACATGGACGGCCTGCCCGTGCAGGAACGCACCGGCCTGTCCTACGCCAGCGAGCACGTCGGCACCGACGACGAGGGCCGCGAGGTCCCGACCATGCACGCCTGCGGCCACGACATCCACGTCACGTGGCTGCTCGGCACGCTGGAGCGCCTGGTGGCGAGCACGGGGGACTGGCGCGGCACGGTCGTCGCCGTCTTCCAGCCTGCTGAAGAGGTCATCTCCGGCGCCCGCGCGATGGTCGAGGACGGCCTGGTCGAGCGGTTCCCGAAGCCGGACGTCGTGCTCGGGCAGCACTCCGCACCCGCACCGGTCGGCATCGTCGCGGTGGGCACCGGCCCCGTGATGGCGTCGAGCGACCGGCTGACGGTGACCTTCAACGGTCGTGGGGCGCACGGTTCGGCACCGCAGGCCTCGCTCGACCCGGTCGTCACCGCGGCCTCGGCCGTCGTGCGGCTGCAGACCGTCGTCGCCCGCGAGGTCTCGCCGAGCGACGCGGGGGTCGTCACCGTCGGCAGCTTCCACGCCGGCACGCGGGCGAACATCATCCCCGACGAGGCCGTCATCGAGATCTCGACCCGGGCCCGCAACGAGGAGACCCGCCAGCGCATCATCGCCTCGATCGAGCGCATCGTCCGGGCCGAGAGCACGGCCGGTGGCCTGTCCGAGCCGACGATCGTGCGCGCACCGGGCGCCGAGGTCACCGTGAACGACGCCGAGGCCGCCGCCACCGTGCTCGACGCGATCCGCGCCGAGGTGCCGGGAGCCCGCGACCTGGAGATCGGGCTCGCCATGGCGTCGGAGGACGTCGGCCAGCTCGCCACCGCCGCCGGAGCGCCGCTCGTGTACTGGTTCACGGGCATCACCGACCCGGAGCGCTTCCGCCGCGGCGAGGAGATCCCGAGCAACCACTCGCCGTTCTACGCGCCGCAGGCCGAGACCGCGATCCCGGTCGGCGTCGACGCCCTGGTCGCGGCGACGCGCGCCTACGTCGCCTGACACGTTCTCCGGGAAGGAGGCCCGGGGCGGCCCCGCCGCGCACGTGACCGCCCCGGGGACGGCACGTTCACAGCCAACTCGCGCCGGGCCTCCCGGCTCGTCCGTTACGGTCGCGCCATGCGTTCCCTCCGTACCCCGCTGATCGCCGCCGTCGCTGCCGGCATCGCCCTGGCCGGACTCACCGGCTGCTCGACCCAGGCCGTGCAGCAGGCCACCGACCTCGGGTCCTCCGTCGCGTCGAACGTGGCCGACGGGGTCGCCGGCGTCGACGGCAAGGCGATCCAGGACGGCATGTCCTCGGTCGCCGGTGGCATCGACGGCGCGCTCGACACGGCGCTCAAGGGTGCGGACGTGACCTCCGACGGCAAGGTGCCGGACGGGTTCCCGTCGGAGGACGTCCCGCTCGTCGACGGCACCGTGCTCGGCGGGGGAGCCGGCCCGAACGGCTCGGGGTGGGTCGCGCAGGTCCGGGCGGCCTCCGTCGACGACTTCCAGGCCGCCGTGCAACAGCTCACCGACGCCGGGTACACCGAGTCGGCGAAGCGTGCGGACTCGTCAAGCGCGTTCGGCATGTTCCGGAGCGACGCCTACCGCGTCGTCCTGACCTTCTCGGAGACCAAGGACAGCGGCGGCGTCACGGCGACCTACATCGTCACGCCCCGCTAGTCCCGTACCCTTGGGGACGATGTCGAAGGCCCCCGCCACGCGCCCCGAGCGCGTCCTGATCGTGCACGCCCACCCCGACGACGAGACGCTCTCGTCGGGCGGGACCATCGCGACCCTGCTCGAGCGCGGCGCCGAGGTGACCGTGCTCACCGCGACCCGGGGCGAGCGCGGCGAGATGCTCACGGAGCAGTTGGCCCCGCTGGCCGGCGACCCCGCGCGGGTGGCACGGCACCGGGAGACCGAGATCGCCGCTGCCCTCGCCGCCCTCGGCGGTCCGCAGCACCTGTGGCTCGGCGGGCGCGGTGCCCGGCCGACCGACCTGCCGGAGCGTCGCTACGTCGACTCCGGCATGCAGTGGGGCCCGGACGGGCGGGCCACCGCCGCGGACGACGCCCCGGCCGACTCGCTGACCGCGGCGGACCTGGGCGAGGTCGTCGACGACGTCCGCGCCGCGATCCGCTCCACCGGTGCCGACGCCGTGATCAGCTACGCCGACGACGGCGGCTACGGGCATCCCGACCACGTGCGGATGCACCACGCGGCGCAGTACGCGGCCCGTGCCGAAGAGGTCCCGTTCTCGATGATCGTCGACCCCGCCAACGGCCAGGCCGACGTCACGGTCGACGTCCTGCCGGTCCGGGCCAAGGTGCGTGCGGCGGTCGAGCAGTACCGCTCCCAGGTCGACGTCGACCCCGTGGACCCCGCCGACCCAGCGGCCCTGTCGTGGGTGATGCCGCACGGCGTCCGGCAGCACGCCCCGGCGGTCGAGGCGTTCCGGCACGACGCGGCCCCGCAGCCGGCGGCCCCGCAGACCTACGCCGAGATGTCCGGCCAGGGCAAGGCCGCGGCGGTCGTCGTCTCGCTGCTGCTCGGGCTGCTCGCCGGCGGGCTCGGGACGGTCACGCACCAGCAGACGCTCGGCGCGTTCCCGGTCGGACTCGTCGTCACCACCCTCATCGTGCTCGGCCTGACCGTGGGCGTGCGGCTCGTCTACCGCTCGCGGACGATGGTCGCCGCGATCGGCATCGGGATCCTCGTCGCGACGCAGGTGCTCGTGTCGGTCGGCGGGGAGAGCTCGCCGCTCGTCCTCGCCAACGCGGCCGGGTACGTCTGGACCTTCGCCCCCGCGGTCATCGCCGCCCTGGTCCTCGCGTGGCCGGACCTGTCGGGGCTGCGGTCCCGGACGGCCCCGGGCCGCGAGTAGACTCGAACCCGCTCGTCGAAGGGAGCACCCGAACCGTGACCTACGTGATCGCCCAGCCCTGTGTCGACGTCAAGGACCGTGCCTGCATCGACGAATGCCCGGTCGACTGCATCTACGAGGGTGACCGCTCGCTCTACATCCACCCCGACGAGTGCGTCGACTGCGGTGCGTGTGAGCCGGTCTGCCCCGTCGAGGCCATCTACTACGAGGACGACCTGCCCGACCAGTGGGCCGACTACTACAAGGCCAACGTCGAGTTCTTCGACGAGGTCGGGTCGCCCGGCGGCGCTGCGAAGGTCGGCGTGATCCACAAGGACCACCCCGTCGTCGCGGCCGAGCCCGTCCGCGGCTGACCGGACCCCCTCGTGGCGCTCGACCTCCCCGACTTCCCCTGGGACCAGCTCGTCCCGTTCAAGCAGCGCGCCGCGGCGTACGAGGGCGGCATCGTCGACCTCAGCGTCGGATCGCCCGTCGACCCCACGCCCGAAGTCGTCCGCACCGCCCTGGCCACCGCGACCGATGCGCACGCCTACCCGCAGGTCGCCGGCACCCCGGCGCTGCGACAGGCCATCGCCGACTGGTACGGCCGTCGGCACGGCGTCGCCCTGACCGAGGCGAACGCGCTGCCGACGATCGGCTCGAAGGAGTTCATCGCGGGCCTCGCGCTCTGGCTCGGCATCGGCCCCGGTGACACCGTGGTGTTCCCGGCCGCCGCGTACCCGACGTACGAGCTCGGCGCCGCACTGGTCCGCGCCGAGGCCCTCGCCTCGGACGACCCGGCGGCGTGGCCGTCCAGCACGAAGCTCGTGTGGCTGAACTCCCCGGGCAACCCGGACGGCCGCGTGCTGACCATCGACGAGCTCCGTGCCGCCGTGGTGCGCGCCCGCGAGCTCGGGGCCGTCATCGTCGGCGACGAGTGCTACGCCGAGCTCGGGTGGGACCCGGAGTACGCCACCACCCCGACGCCCACGATCCTGGACCCCCGGGTGGTCGGTGACTCGCTCGACGGCGTGCTGAGCGTGTACTCGCTGTCGAAGCAGTCGAACCTCGCCGGCTACCGTGCGGCCTTCGTCGCCGGTGACGCCGCGATCCTGGCCGACGTCCTGGCCGTCCGGAAGCACGCGGGGCTCATGCCGCCGCTGCCCGTGCAGCAGGCCATGGTCATCGCGCTCCAGGACGAGACCCACGTGCAGCAGCAGAAGGCCCGCTACCGAGCGCGCCGGAACATGCTCCGGAGAGCACTCGAGGACGCCGGGTTCCGGATCGACCACAGCGAGGCCGGGCTCTACCTCTGGGCCACCCGCGGCGAACCCGCACTCGACACCGTGGCCTGGCTCGCCGACCGCGGGATCCTCGTCGCACCGGGCACGTTCTACGGCGCAGCGGGGGGAGAGCACGTCCGCGTGGCCCTGACGGCGACCGACGAACGCATCGCCGCAGCGTCGCAGCGACTGGCGAGCAGCCGTCGCCTCGGCACCGCGTAGCACGGACACGAGTCGTTCCGGTGGTGCCCGCAATCCGTGGGAACCACCAAATCGTCACCTGGGATGTGTGCACGACCGACAGGTGCCGCGATTAGGCTGTCCTCGTGACTGACACTGCCAATGACGCTCAGAAGACGGCCACACCGCCCACCACGCCCGTCCCCGTGAGTCCCGCCGCCGAACAGCAGGGCGCGACCGCGACGCTGACGTTCCCGGGTGGCACGGCGGAGTTCCCGATCCTGCAGAGCGTCGACGGCGCGTCCGCGATCGACATCTCGACCTTCAAGAAGCAGACCGGGATGAACACGCTCGACTACGGGTTCGTGAACACCGGTGCGACGAAGAGCGCGATCACCTACATCGACGGCGACCAGGGGATCCTGCGCTACCGCGGGTACCCGATCGACCAGATCGCCGGCAACTGCACCTTCCTCGAGGTCGCGTGGCTCCTGATCTACGGCGAGCTGCCGACCCCCACCGAGCTCGAGCAGTTCGACGCCCGCATCCGTCGGCACACCCTGCTGCACGAAGACCTCCGCCGCCTGTTCGACGCCCTGCCGCACTCGGCGCACCCGATGTCCGTGCTCTCGAGCGCCGTGAGCGCCCTGTCCACGTACTACGAGGACGACATGGACGTCGACGACCCCGAGAAGGTCGAGCTGCAGACCGTCCGGCTCCTCGCCAAGCTCCCGGTCATCGCGGCGTACGCCCACAAGAAGGCCATCGGGCAGGCGTTCCTGTACCCGGACAACTCGCTGTCGTTCGTCGACAACTTCCTGCGGCTGAACTTCGGCACCATGGCCGAGACCTACAAGCCCAACCCGGTGCTCTCGAAAGCGCTCGAGCGGCTCCTGATCCTGCACGAGGACCACGAGCAGAACGCCTCGACCTCGACGGTGCGCATGGTCGGCTCGACGAAGGCGAACATGTTCGCCTCGATCTCGGCCGGCATCAACGCCCTGTACGGCCCGCTGCACGGCGGTGCGAACGAGGCCGTGCTCGAGATGCTCCAGCAGATCAAGGACTCGGGCGAGCCCGTGACGCGCTTCGTCGAGCGGGTGAAGAACAAGGAGCAGGGCGTCAAGCTCATGGGCTTCGGGCACCGCGTCTACAAGAACTACGACCCGCGCGCGAAGCTCGTCAAGGAGTCCGCGCACGAGGTCCTCGAGTCCCTCGGCGTGCAGGACGACCTGCTCGACATCGCGATGGAACTCGAGCAGATCGCACTCGAGGACGAGTACTTCGTCAGCCGCAAGCTCTACCCGAACGTCGACTTCTACACCGGCATCATCTACAAGGCGATGGGCTTCCCGCCGCGGATGTTCACCGTCCTGTTCGCCATCGGTCGTCTGCCGGGCTGGATCGCCCAGTGGCGCGAGCTGAACAACGACCCGCTCAACAAGATCGGTCGCCCCCAGCAGCTCTACGTGGGTGCACCCGAGCGCGACGTCCCCGCGCGCTGATCGACCCCGAGCGCCCCGCCCCACGGTTCCGTGGCGCGGGGCGCTCGTGCGTGTGCGCCGCGTGGCGCCGTCCGGCGGGACACGCCGCTCACCTCCGTCGAGTGGTCGCGAACGGTCGTCCGGCGGGTGTCGAAACGACGGTTCGTGCGCCCTCGGCGCCCGCGGACGGTGTGTTGTGACCACTCGCGGGGCGGGTTGCGGCACTGGACGCGACGGCCTGGAGGCCCGGTGCCGGTCTCGTGGACCGGCACCGGGCCTCCGTGCGGGCGTGTCGGGCGCGGGGCGAGGCTCTGGACGCGCCGCTCACCTCTGCCGAGTGGTCGCGAACTGTCGTCCGGAGGGTGTCGAAACGACGGTTCGTGCGCCCTCGGCGCCCGCGGACGGTGTGTTGTGACCACTCGCGGGGCGGGGTGGGGCACTGGACGCGACGGCCTGGAGGCCCGGTGCCGGTCTCGTGGGCCGGTACCGGGCCTCCCGTGGGTGCGTGTCGGGGCGGGGCGGCGGGGCGCGCCGCTCACCTCCCGTCGAGTGGTCGCGAACTGTCGTTCGGAGGGCGCCGTACCGACGGTTCGTGCGCCCTCGGCGCACGCGGACGGCGTGTTGTGACCACTCGCGGGGCGGGTTGCGGCTCTGGACGCGATGGCCTGGAGGCCCGGTGGCGGTCTCGTGGACCGGCACCGGGCCTCCGTGCGGGCGTGTCGGGCGCGGGGCGGCGGGGCGCGCCGCTCACCTCCGCCGAGTGGTCGCGAACTGTCGTCCGGCGGGTGCCGGAGCGACAGTTCGTGCGCCCTCGGCGCGCGCAGGCGGCGCGTCGTGACCGCTGGCCGAGCGCTACGCGTGCAGCGCGGTGTTCAGCTGGATGCCCTCGCCCTTGCGCTGCAGGGCCTCGACGGCGCCGCTGACGCTGTTGCGGCGGAACAGGATGTTCGGGGTGCCGGAGAGCTCCGCGGCCTTGACGGTCTTCGGGGTGCCGTCGGGGTTCGGTGCCGCGCCGACCAGCACCACCTTCGTGCCGGCCGTGACGTAGAGACCGGCCTCGATGACGGAGTCGTCACCGAGCGAGATGCCGAGGCCCGCGTTCGCGCCGAGCAGCGCGCGCTCGCCGAGCGAGACACGGTGCGTGCCGCCGCCGGACAGGGTGCCCATGATCGAGGCGCCGCCGCCGATGTCGGTGCCGTTGCCGACGACGACGCCCTGCGAGACGCGGCCCTCGATCATGGCGTCACCGAGGGTGCCGGCGTTGAAGTTCACGAAGCCCTCGTGCATGACGGTCGTGCCCGGCGCCAGGTGTGCGCCGAGGCGGACGCGGTTGGCGTCGCCGATGCGGACGCGGTCCGGCACGACGTAGTCGAGCAGGCGCGGGAACTTGTCGATGGCGTGCACGGCGATGCCGGCGCGCTGCAGGGACGGGCGCAGGCGCGTCAGGGACTCGGGGTGCACCGGGCCGGCGTTCGTCCACGCGACGATCGGCAGGTGGCCGAAGACACCGTCGAGGGAGACCTCGTTCGGGCGGACGTGCAGGTGGCTCAGCAGGTGCAGGCGGAGGTACGCGTCCGGGGTGCTCGTCGGGCCGGCGTCGATCGTGATCTCGGTGGTGACGGCCTCGATCCGGACCTCGCGGCGGGGGTCGTCACCGACGTGCGCCTGCAGCTCGGCGGGGAACACGGCGTCGGCGGGCAGCGGGCCGAGGTGCGTCTCCGGGTACCAGGTGTCGAGCGTCGTGCCGTCGGCGGCGATCGTCGCGAGGCCGTGGCCCCAGGCGTGGGTCGGGCGGTCGGAGGCAGTCGTGTCGGTCACGGCTCCAGGGTACCGAGCGGCCGTCGGCGGGCACCGTCCGGCCGGACGGCCGGGGCGGTGCGAGGGGCGGCCGGTAGGCTGCCCGCATGCCGGAGCACCTCGACCTCACCGCCTCGTCCATCGACATCACCCGTGCCATCTGCGACATCGAGTCGGTGTCCGGCAACGAGCAGGCCCTCGCCGACGCGATCGAGGCCGTGCTCGCACCGCTGCCGCACCTCGAGGTGATCCGCGACGGCGACGCGATCGTGGCGCGGACGAACCTGGGCCGCGACCGCCGCGTCGTCATCGCCGGTCACATCGACACCGTCCCGCTCAACGACAACCTGCCGACCGAGTTCCGGACCACCGAGGACGGCACCGAGATCCTCTGGGGCCGCGGCACCGTCGACATGAAGGCTGGCTGCGCGGTGCAGCTCAAGCTGGCGTACGACCTGGTCGACCCCTCGGTCGACGTCACGTGGGTCTGGTACGACCACGAGGAGGTCAGCGACGCCCTGAACGGCCTCGGCCGTCTGGCCCGGACGCGACCCGAACTCCTCACCGCCGACTTCGCGATCCTGGGCGAGCCGTCCGGGGCTCAGATCGAGGGTGGCTGCAACGGCAACCTCCGCGCCGAGATCCGCACGTTCGGCAAGCGTTCGCACAGCGCCCGGAGCTGGATCGGCGACAACGCGATCCACAAGACCGCCCCGATCCTGGCCACCCTGGCCGCCTACGAGCCCCGCACCGTCACGGTCGACGGGCTCGAGTACCGCGAAGGCCTGAACGCGGTCGGCATCAGCGGCGGCATCGCGGGCAACATCATCCCCGACGAGGCGATGGTGCACGTGAACTACCGGTTCGCACCCTCGCGCTCGGCCGACGAAGCCGTCGCCCACATCCGCGAGCTGTTCGACGGGTACGAGGTCACGATCGTCGACCTCGCCGCCGGTGCCCGCCCCGGACTCGATGCCCCACTCGCGCAGGACTTCGTCGCGGCCGTCGGCGGACCGGAGCCCCGTCCGAAGTACGGCTGGACCGACGTCGCACGCTTCTCGGCGCTCGGGGTCCCCGCGGTCAACTACGGCCCCGGCGAGCCGGTCTTCGCCCACCACGACGACGAGCAGGTCCCGGTCGCGCAGATCACCGCGGTCGAGGCCGGGCTGCGTCGGTGGCTGACGGCCTGACGACGGCGGGGGCCACCCGGAGGACCCCTGCTCGGAACCGCTGGCGGGCCCGGTACCGGGTCGTCCCGTGGTGGGTGCGCATCACGGTCGTGTACGTGCTGGCGCGGCTCGTCACGGGCGCCATGATGCTCGCGTTCGCCCGCTTGCAGGCGGCGAACTCGTTCACCGTGCAGAGCCCGGGCTACCTGTCGTTCGCGTCGATCTGGGACGGTGCCTGGTACCGCGTGATCGCCACGGGCGGGTACCCGTCGACGCTGCCCGTCGACGCCGCCGGGCACGTGACCGAGAACGCGTGGGCGTTCATGCCCGCGTACCCGTTCCTGGTGCGCGCGCTCACGCTGCTCACCGGAGCATCGTTCGAGTTCGTCGCGGTCTCGGTGTCGTTGCTCGCCGGACTCGGGGCCGCGCTGGTGTTCCGCCGCCTCATGGGACGGTTCCTCGACCCCGCACGGGCGACGTTCGCCACGGTGCTGTTCTGCGTCGCACCGGTGTCGGCGATGTTCCAGGTGGCCTACGCGGAGTCGATGGGCCTGTTCCTGCTGCTCGTCGCGCTGCTGCTCATGGTGGATCGACGGTGGTGGGCGATGCTGCCCGTCGTGCTCCTGCTCGGCATGACCCGACCGACGGGGCTCGCCTTCGCGTTCCTGGTGGTGCTCTTCGTGGCCGCGTGGGCGATCCGCCCGGCGTGGGTGCGCTCGTCGGAACCGCTGACCCTCCGCCGGCTCGTCCCACCCGCGGTGGTCGCCACGGTGTCGGGTCTGGTCGGTCTGGCGTGGCCGGCCATCGCGTGGGCGGTCACCGGCGTGCCGAAGGCCTACACGGACACCGAGCTCGCCTGGCGGTCGTCGTACATCGGGTGGAAGGAACTCGTGCCGTTCGCGCCGTGGGTGCAGGGGTTCGGGTGGTGGTTCGGGCAGCCGGCCGGCGCGGTGCTGCTCGTCGTCGTGCTCATCGGGTTCGCCGCGTTCGTGTGCATGCCCGCTGCGCGCCGGATCGGCATCGAGCTCCGACTCTGGGGCGTGGCGTACCTGGTGTACCTGCTGGCGGTGTTCTTCCCGCAGTCGAGCACCTGGCGCATCCTCGTGCCGATCGCGCCGTTGCTCGGGATCGTGGCGCTGCCGCGGTCGCGGGTGTACCGCGTGGCCGTCGTCGTCGCGTTCGTCGGGCTGCAGTGGGTTTGGCTGTACTACACGTGGTGGATCGACGGCTACGACTGGACCCCACCGTGATCGATGCGGGGCGCCGGAGGCCCGTGGATCCGCGTTCTGCGGAGCATCAGAACGACACATCCGACACCCCCAACCTGGGCGGTTTCGCAGTTGCCCCCTCCATACGGGATAATGGGGCTGCATTTACTGCACGAAAGGGGACATCTGATGGCAGCCATGAAGCCGAGGACCGGTGACGGGCCGATGGAGGCTGTTAAGGAGGGTCGACTCATCATCGTGCGGGTTCCGCTCGAAGGTGGAGGCCGCCTGGTCGTCTCGGTCAACGATGCCGAGGCCAAGGAACTCCACGACGCACTCGCTGAGGTCGTCTCGGCCTAGTACGTCGAAGCACCAGAACGGAAGGCCCGGAGCGTGTACGCTCCGGGCCTTCCGTCTGCCCGCCGGTAGCGGGCGTCCCCACGCGGTGTCGGTCGGCTCCGGCAGGATGGGGCCGTGCCGAGGACCCACCTGCCCATCCGACGCGTCGAGGAGTACCGCGACCCGGACCCGATGCCGCGCGACGAGTGGCCGGCCACGCTCCCGCCGATCCGGCAGCTGCTCGACGAGGGCCTCGACCTGGACCCGGTGACGGTGTTCGTCGGGGACAACGGTGTCGGCAAGTCGACCCTGATCGAGGCCATCGCGCTCGCGTTCGGGATGTCCCCGGAAGGCGGCTCGACCGGGGCACACCACTCGACCCGTCCGTCCGAGTCGGACCTGTGGCAGCACATCGCCCTGCGACGTGACTTCGGTGCGCCCCGCGGTGGTTTCTTCCTGCGTGCTGAGACGATGCACGGCTTCTTCACCTACCTCGAGGAGCACCCGAACCGCAGTCGCCCCGAGCCGGTGTTCCACGAGCGCAGCCACGGCGAGGCATTCCTGGACTTCGTCATCGACCGGGCGCGTTGGCCCGGCCTCTGGATCCTCGACGAGCCGGAGTCCGCCCTGTCGTTCTCGGGCTGCCTCACCCTGATCGCACTGTTGCGCTCGATCGTCGAGAGCGGCGTCGGCCAGGTCGTGCTCTCGACCCACTCACCCGTGCTCGCCGCGTTCCCGGGCGCGACGATCCACGAGGTCGGCGAGTGGGGCCTGCGGCGCACCGAGTGGCGCGACCTCGACCTGGTGCGGAACCAGCGGGCGTTCCTCGAGTCCCCGGAGCGGTACCTGCGGCACCTCGACTGACCTGCGCGAGCGCCGGCGGGTCGAGCGCTAGTTGGTGACCTTCGTCAACTGCAGCAGCCCGTCACCGGCGGGCGACAGCGCGCTGCGCACCGCACCCGAGGTCGACACCTCGGTCAGGAGCAGCCGGAAGTCCGTGGTGGCGCGGTCGCGCTTCACCGGGTCGGCCACGCGTCCGCGCCACAGGGCGTGCGGCACCAGGACGGTGCCACCCAGGCGGGCGAGCCGGAGACCGTGCTCGACGTACTCGATGACGTGCTCGGGGTCGGCGTCGACGAGGACGACGTCGTACGAGGCCTCGTTCATGCGGGGGAGGACCTGGTTCGCCCGACCGGGGATGAGCCGGATCCGTGCGGGAGCGGTGCCGGCGCTGATGTAGGCGTCGCGGGCGAACTGCTGGTGGTCGACCTCGACGTCGATCGTCGTCAGGGTCGCGTTCGGGGCGCCGGCGAGCAGGTACAGGCCGGAGACCCCGAGGCCGGTGCCGATCTCGATGATGCTCGTGGCTCGCGAGGCTGCCGCGATGACCCCGATCTGCGCACCGATCGCGGGCGAGATCGCTTCGACTCCGAGTTCCAGGGAGTGCTCACGAGCACGGGCGATCGCCTCGGTCTCCGAGACGATGTCCTCGGCGAACTTCCAGTTCGACTCTTTCTCTGACACGCACACTCCGTTCGGGAGACAACTCTAGAGGTGCAACGCAGCAGCACGCGTTAGGCTCGCTCGCGTGGACATCCCGCTCGACAAGATCCTGATCATCGGGGTCATCGGCGTCCTCTTGCTCGGGCCGCAGCGCCTGCCGATGTACGCCCAGAAGCTGGCCGAGTTCGTCAAGGCCGTCCGTCGCTTCGCCGACACCGCGAAGGAGCGGATGCGCGACGAGATGGGCCCCGAGTTCGACGACATCGAGTGGCAGAAGCTCGACCCGCGCCAGTACGACCCGCGCCGCATCATCCGAGACGCCCTGCTCGACTCCGGTTCCAGTGCGGCCGCCGTGCAGACCGCGCAGGTCACGGCCTCGAAGGTGCGCGCGACGGCTCCCGTCGTGCCCCTGGCCGCCGGTGAACCGGCACCCTTCGACGCCGAGGCGACCTGACGCCCGTCACGTCCCCACGTGACGGACTGGAGGCCCGGTGCCAGCTGGCACCGGGCCTCCAGTCCGTCTGGGGGTCGCGTCGTCAGTCGCGGGTGGCGACGATCGTGTAGGTCGTCGGCATCCGGTCGCGGTCGTGTTCCGGCCAGGCCCATGAGCCGGTGTCGGTCTTGACCATGCGGGAGCTGAACCGCCACGGCAGGGTCCGGCAGGCCTGCACCCGTCAGATAGCTTCGAAAGACCCCGCTTCTCCGCGAGCGATTTCGAGGCTGGCAGCAGCGGCGATGGCGGCAACGTTCTCGTCGAGACCGAACGTGATCATGGCAGCGTTGGCGATCGCTTCTTCCTGCGTCGTGAATTCACTGCGACGTAGGCCCTCCAGCCACAAGCGCAGTACCGATGGCTCGAAAACGCTTGCATGGGGGCCGTCGGCGACGAGTCGTCCAAGCAACGCTTCAAGTTCGCCTGACCCCGGCGAGGCTTGAATCAAACGCGCCGCATCCATTGCCGCAGACAGAGTTGCGGGGAGACCTTCTGTGCCTGTCCAGTCTTCCATTGCCGGTGAGAAAATGAGTCGAGGATCAAATAGGACGCAAAGTCGAAGAATACCTGCAGTGGAATTCTCGAGAGCGGCCCCGTAGAGTGCAAGCGCAAGACTCTCGTTTGGCTCTGGCCGAGAAATACGAGACGCGGCAAGTTTCGCAAGGTAATCAGACTCGATTAATTCAGGTGAAGCGATCGATCCTAGCCAGTCGATCCACAATGCGCCGCTGAGGGGAGTCGCTAGGGGAATTGGAGAGGCCAGGAGGTTCATGGTAAATCGGTCGAGGGCTCGCTGGCTTTCGTGAAGAACAACAGCGTCGAGATCGCCATCCGCGTTGTCGATGATCGCTCGCGAAGATAGTGATGCCATGAAATGCAACAGATCAAGGTAAGTGGCTCGCAGTGAGATATGAGACGTTGAGGCTGATACCTCGGAGAGTATCTCGCAGTCGCGGATTGCGGCAGCCAAGCTCTCTGCGTCGTATGGGGAACTTGCCTCAAAAGATCCACCGTGGAGTAGAATGGCGTCTAGGCGGTCCTCCAGCGAGTATTTGTCGTCGAGAGGATGTGTACCACTGTGCTCGAGTTGAACCCCGTTAGCTACAGCACGGTCCTCTGCGGCAGTCCACTCCTCGATGGAACCCAGTACTCCATTTCGGACCGCTGAAGTGATGCCGTCCAGGTAGTCCATGTTCGCACCGTCATCGCCTACGCACCACTTCAGCAACCCCTCGACGAGCCAGCTGTGCCGGATCTGCAGGCTCGCAAGCGACGGATTCTTCGCGAGCGAGGCGAGTACAACGGCGACTCCGTCCGCTGTGTCGGCACGCGCAGCAGCTCGAACGTAACTCCACTCCGAGCCGGGCAAATTTTCAAGCGCAGGGTGCTTAAGTGGCCTCGCGCAATCCAGAACGCGTCGCAGAACTATCGACAGTTGAAGAGAGTGTTCTCCGTGCAGCACCTCTATCCGGTCGGAATCGACTGCCGGGCTACAGGAAATCTTGAGTCGTGACAGGAGGTTACTCGGCAGATTTTCGGGATCAGCGTAACCGACGATCGAATTCTGTTCACCGAGGAAATTTGACGGCTGTAAATCCTCGAGCAAGCTACTCGCGGCTTCGTCCATTGTGAGAGAATGTTGTCCCCAGGCGAATTTGACGAGATGGGCTTGTGCAGAAGGCATCGCGTTCTCGAAGTGGGAATTCACCGCAGCTGCCGATTCCTCATCGCCAGCCGCTGCCTCGCGCGCGAAATAGCTCAAAGCGCCGAATGAGGCAGGCTCGCCGAGTCGCATGAGGCGGCTCGCTTCAGCTCGAACGACCTTCCTAGCGTGCCCTTCTGGAAGCCGCTCAAGACCAGCGAGAAGACGAAGGTCGACAGCGGATAGCAGCGAGCCGGCCCGAGCTGCAAGAGTGCGTGCGTACTTAGGCTGGTTCGCGCAGGACCCATCTAGGAGAATGTCCAGAGCGAGCCTCCCACCGCTTCTGTTAACGGAGTGAGCAGGGCTGGCCGAGTCTAGATCTGCGCAAAGGTGGTCGACGCCTGGCTTCAAGAGTTCCTTCTCGAAGAAGATCCGACCAACCGCAAAGAGAATGACATTCCGCCAATGCGGTACTAGTGAGCGCAACCGCAAGTGATCGAGAACCGAGCTCTCGGGACAGTCTAGGACAACGTGCTCGGCTGCCATGAACTCTTGGATAGAGCGAATCTCGAACCCTATTGACTCTGCGGAAAGGCGCGCGAGGAATACAAGGCGCTCGGTGGCTAGGGAGAGAATGCGGTCCGTGAGGTGTTTTGCCTCGCCTGGCGAGTGCTCCATCTCGAGGAGGCGCTCTTCGACAATCGACGCAAAGTCTCGTGTAGTGAGACTGGCGCTGGCGCGTCCGGATTGCGCGCTGCTTTCCTGAAGCAGGATTCCCACTTTTCGATGCAGATAATTGATGTCCGACGTGTATTGTCTGAGCAGTTGTGCAAGTTCACCGGGCTTCTCCTGCTCGCGTTGCATGATCACCTGGTAGTAGTTCCAGAAGAGCTGCCAGCGGTCACCGGGAGTGTGGCCTAGCCGCTCCAGCAAAATTGCGAGAATGGTTACCTGTAAGGGTGATTCAAAGAGTCGTCGGGTGGCATCGACTCTCACGGCCTTTCTGAGTTCGCGGTTCGTGCGGTCGTTGGCCGCTGTGTTCGCGCCATTGCGTGCGGTGAGGAACTCTTCGGCGTACCCCAGTGCTTCGGACGGAGAAAGCGGTGCGAGGTGAATATTGCGGGATCTGCTAAATTCGTTGGAGTACCCCTGAGGGCGCGTCGTTGCGACGAAATGTACGTCTGCTCCGACGGTATTCGCGTGCGATACCAAATCGGCGACGGACTGCAGTACAGCTTGTCGGTCGCTCGTTGCTGGAACTTCGTCGAATCCGTCGAGGATCACGAGCCAGGGGTGATCCTCCATCCACTTTGAAAGGTCCCCTGAGGTGACGGGCTGCCCGGCCTGACTTATCTCTGCGGCGAGAAAGTCCAGTACCGTTTTGGTTTCTCCCGCTGCTAGGCTGTCCGCGAACTCGCTCAGGACTATTCGGGCAGGCCAGCGTCGGCTAGCGATATGAAGGGAGTTGTGTTCCTGTCGACGCTCGATATCGGCTGCAATTTTTGAGGTCTCTGCGTCATTTATTACCGTGGAACCTCCAAGAAAAGCCGCACGGTATGACAGTGCAATGAATTGACTGACCGTGCTTTTGCCCTGGCCGGGGCCCCCGATCAGGACATGGAAGTTAGAGCCGGTGGGGCGTTGGTTCGAATGACTGTCAAACGTGTCAAAGAGGTGAGCGGTAACGCGCGGCTCTCTTTGTAGTGTATCAATCCCGATGTATGGAAGGTCCATGTAGACAGCCGAGATTGCTAGGGGGGTGTCCTTTGCTTCGCCGGCTTGCCCCAATTTGAGGCGGTGCTCTCGCCTCATTTGATTTGCGGCATGTAGCTGCAATGCGAGGTCGAAACGTTCGGAGAATCGCGAAGGTTCCAACAGGTTGAAGAGGACGTCGCCTGGCGTCACCAGCGCGCGATATGCCCGACGCACTTCGCCATGCTTGTCGAGCAAAAGGCGAAGGTCGTCGTAATCCCAAATCCTCCAGCCGGTCAACCTGAGACCCTGTCGGCTGAATTCTGCTCCAAGCCATTTGGCAATCTCGTCCTTGCCCCCGCCGTCGGCTGCACTTAAGCGAACATTGGTGGAGACGAGATAAAATTCTGGTAGCTTCCTCGATTTTGAAGCTCTATGAGCGCTCCACCGTGCTATTTCTTCTCGCAGCTGTCGCTTCAGCCAAGTCAGATTACTCGCTGGTGCTTCTGGAAATTCACGGTGTTTGGCTTGGAGTACGGAGTACCCCCGCCAGTCTCCGTGCGTGGACAGTGCAATATCCCCTCCGGTCCATGTCGCTTCGCGACCTCCGTCGGCGCCAGCCCCGAATGTACTGACTCGCGCACCCACTTCAGCAGCAGTCAGACTCTGCGAGAGATGTTCGAACTGCTTGTTCCCTAGACGGTCAAGGTCATAGTCCATCTCGATATATTGTCGGGTTCTCTGGAGAGCGCGCGTGTTGGTTGAGGTATCCGCGTTTTCGGGAGCCTAGGACAGCGACAACCCGAGCTTCCGGCCGGCGAGCCCGCGTCCCATCGTGGTGATCCGGTCGGCGATCGCCGTCAGGGCCACGGCGGACGGGTCCTCCGGGGCACCGAGCACCACCGGGACGCCTGCGTCACCGCCCTCGCGCAGCGGCACGGACAGCGGCACGCTGCCGAGCACCGGGACGGGGGCGTCCTGCCCGCGGGAGAGCCGTGCGGCGGTCTCGGCGCCACCACCCTCGCCGAACAGGTGCAGCACCGAGCCGTCGGGCTGCACGAGCCCCGCCATGTTCTCGACCACGCCGATGACCCGCTGCCCGGTCTGCCGGGCGACGATCCCGCTGCGCTCGGCGACGTCGGCCGCGGCGGCCTGCGGGGTCGTGACGACCAGGACCTCGGCGTGCGGCAGCAACTGCCCCACCGAGATCGCGACGTCGCCGGTGCCCGGGGGCAGGTCGAGCAGCAGGACGTCGAGGTCGCCGAAGAACACGTCGGTCAGGAACTGGTTCACGGTGCGGTGCAGCATCGGTCCGCGCCACGACACCGCGGTCGAGACGTCGTCGACGAACATGCCGATCGAGACGACCTTCACGTCGTGCGCCACCGGCGGCAGGATCATGCTGTCCACGCGGGTCGGGCGGGGTGCGACCCCGTGCTCGTCGGTCAGACCCATCAGGCCGGGGACGCTGAAGCCGTGCACATCGACGTCGACGACCCCGACCCGCAGGCCCCGGCGGGCGAGCGCGACGGCGAGGTTCACGGTGACGGTGGACTTGCCGACGCCACCCTTGCCGCTCGTGACGGCGATGACGCGCGTGAGCGAGTCCGGGGTGAACTGGACGCCCTTGGGACGGCCGGCTCGCAGCCGCTCGGTCAGCGCGGCACGAGTGGCCGGGTCCATCACGGACACGTCGACGTCGACTGCGACGACCCCCGGGACGGACCCGGCGGCGGCGCGGACGTCGCGCTCGATGGTGTCGGCGGCGGGGCATCCCACGATCGTGAGCTGCAGGTCGACGCGCACCGCGCCTCCTGGCTGCACGTCGACACCACGGATCATGTCGAGCTCCGTGACGGGGCGGCGGATCTCGGGGTCGATGACGCGGTCGAGCGCGGCGAGGACCGCCGTGCCGAGCTGTTCGTCGGTGGGGACGGCGTCAGCCACGGGTGGAGCTGTCGTGTTCGTCCGCGTACCCGGCCTCGTCGGCGTCGCGGCGGTCGAGCTCCTCGAGCAGGGAGCGGAGCTCAGCGCGGATGAAGTCCTTCGACGCCATGTCCCGCATCGCCAGGCGCAGGGCAACGACCTCGCGGGCCAGGTACTCGGTGTCGGCCAGGTTGCGTTCGGCACGCTGGCGGTCCTGCTCGAACTGCACGCGGTCGCGGTCGTCCTGCCGGTTCTGCGCGAGCAGGATCAGCGGGGCGGCGTACGAGGCCTGCAGCGAGAGCACGAGCGTCAGAGCCGTGAAGCCGATGGCCGCCGAGTCGAACTGCCACGGCTTCGGCGCCAGGGTGTTGTAGCCCATCCAGACCACGCAGAACAGCGTGAGACCGATGAGGAACCACGGCGTGCCCATCCCGCGAGCGATGCCCTCGGTCGCACGACCGAAGGTGTCCCCGCGACCACGGCGGCGGCTGGGGAGCACACGCGTGCGCATGCCCTTGGGGGAGTCGAGCCGGACCTCTTGGCGGTCACGGTCGCGACGGTTGTCATCCGTTCGGGCCACGGGTGGTCCTCCTTCCCGTCGTCACGGGTGTCCTGCGCGGGCGTTGGCGTGGAAGCGGTGAGGGTTCCCCCTCGCCCTGACTTCGCCAGTCGTCCGGCAGGACGTGGTCGAGGACATCGTCGATCGTCACCACCCCGACGAGACGGTGGGCGTCGTCGACCACGGGGACGGACAGCAGGTTGTAGGTCGCCATGATGCGGGTGACCTCGGCGGCGCTCGCGTCGACCCGGACCGGTTCGGTCTGCTGGTCGATGAGCGTGCCGAGCCGCTCGTTCGGCGGGTAGCGGAGCATCCGCTGGAAGTGCACGAGTCCGAGGAACCGACCGGTCGGTGGCTCGTACGGCGGCAGGGTGACGCAGACGGCGGCGCCGAGCACCGGTGCGAGCTCGTGGCGGCGGACCAGCGCGAGGCCCTCGGCCACGGTGGCGTCGGCCGAGACGATCACCGGTTCGGTGGTCATCAGACCACCGGCGGTGTCCGGCTCGTACTCCAGGAGCATGCGGACGTCCTGCGCCTCCTCCGGCTCCATGAGCTGCAGGAGGGCTTCACTCCGCTCGTCGGAGAACTGGGCGAGGACGTCGGCCGCGTCGTCCGGCTGCATCTGGTCGAGGACGTCGGCGGCACGGGCGTCGACCAGCCGGGTGAGGATCTCGATGCGCTCCTGGTCGGGCATCTCCTCGAGCACGTCGGCGAGGCGGTCGTCGGGGAGTTCCTCGGCGACCTCGAACCGGCGCTCGGCGGGCAGGTCGAGCAGCGTCGACGCGAGGTCGGCGGGCAGCAGGTCGGAGTAAGCGGCGATGACGTGCTCGGCGGACTGGGCCTCGCCGGGGAGCTCGTCCTCGGTGACCTCGTTCCAGGTCGCGAACGTCGTGGGGCCCTTGCCGAACGGCGACGGGGTGGTCTTCGGCTTGCGGAGGAAGAGCTGCGCGACCTCCCAGTCGCCCTGCCCGCGGTCCTCGATCGCGACGTCCTCGATGGTGGCGCGGATCCGCTGGTTCTTGATGAGCACCTTGCGGCCGAGCATCTCGGCGATGACGCGGACCTCGCCGCCACGCTGCTCGAAGCGGCGCATGTTCACGAGGCCGGTCGTGATGACCTGCCCGGCACCGATGGAGGTGATGCGGCCGATGCTCACGAAGATGCGGCGCTTGCCGGGCACCTCGACGATGAGCCCGACCACGTGCGGGGGATCGGCCCGGCGGTAGACGACCAGGACGTCCCGGACCCTGCCGACGCGGTCGCCCGCGGGGTCGAAGACGGAGCACCCGGCGAGGCGGGCGACGAAGACCTTCGTGGCGCTCACCCGACCCAGCGTAGTCGCTCGGGTGTGCGCGTTCGCTCGCGCCGCCGACGGCACCGGTCGGTGGCTTCCGATCGGCTGCTTCCCTGAGAGTGCACGTGCGATTGCAAGGTGTGCGGTGAATGATGGCTGTGTGAGCAATCAGAGCCCCTTCGCCGGCAGGACCGCCCAGGCGTTCCCGACGCTGCCCAAGGGCGACGTCCTGGGAACGTACGACAGCTACCCCGACGCACAGCGCGTGGTGGCGAAGCTGGCCGAGGCCGACTTCCCCGTCAACCAGCTCTCGATCGTCGGCAACGACCTGAAGACGGTCGAGCGGGTCACCGGCAAGATGACCTACGGCCGTGCCGCCATCGCCGGTGCGCTGTCCGGCCTGTGGCTCGGCATCTTCTTCGGCATCGTGCTCACGCTCTTCTCGCCGAGCGCCGGAGGTCTGATCCTGGCGGCCGCGATCATCGGTGCCGCGTTCGGCATGCTCTACGGCATCGTCTCGTTCGCGATCACGAAGCGGCAGCGCGACTTCACGAGCGTGCACCAGGTGCTCGCCACGAACTACCAGATCGTCGTCAACCCGCAGCTGACCGGGCAGGCGCAGCGCATCCTCGGTGAGCACGGGGCGACCCCGTCCACGCACTGGAACGACGCTCCCCAGCAGCAGCAGCAGCAGCAGCAGCAGCAGCAGTGGCGTCCGGGCCCCGGTGGGGTCCCGCCGCAGCAGCAGTCGCCGTACGGCGGGCACGCCACACCGCACCAGCAGCCGGGAGGCCCGCAACACCCCGGCACGTCGGCCCCCGGCGCGCAGACGGGTGCGCCTTCGGGCCCGCCGCGCTACGGCACGAACGACGGACCCCGGTACGGGGAGACCCCCGAGACGGCTGCCGCCCCCGCGGCCCCGCCGGTGCCGGAGCGTCGACCCGAGGAGCCGCCGCGCTACGGCGAGCGGGTCGCCGGTGCCACGCCGCCGGAGCCCTCGTCGTCGTCCTCGCCGGATGCGCCGCGCGAGGGCGACAGGGACAGCGACCGCCGCTAGCCGCGCTCCGGCTGGCGCGACCGGCCTTCGTCTTCGGGTTGTGCGCGATCGGATCGTGGTCGGGTCGCGCGAGATCGCTCGACACGCCGTTCATGTCCGCCGAGGTCGCAGGAACTGTCGCCGCCGAGCTCCGCGGGCGGCACTTCGCGCGACCTCGGCGGCGCCGGGTGGTCGTCCGGACGGTCGGGCGGTCGCAACACCCCGCGCGCACGGCCTCGAGCGGTCGGAGATCGTCGTTCGGCGCCGGCCCAGACGACGGTTCGTGACCGCTCGACCTCGGGCCGACGGCACGTCGTGACCGAGAGCCGAGCGGGCTCGGGCGCGGGCGGGCTTGCTCGCGGCGCGGCGCGCTCCGGGCAGGCTCGCGCCGGCTAGAGGACCTTCGAGAAGCAGACCGACAGGGGCGCCCCGACGTACGGCCCGAAGTTCGCGATCCGCCGGAACCCCTCGCGCTGGTAGAACCCGACGGCGCGCTGCTGCTCCGTGCCCGTCTCGAGGACGAGCGCCGGGGACCCGAGGTCGAGCGCCGCTTCTTCCAGCCGGCGCAGCAACGCAGCCGCGGCGCCGGACCCGCGGGACTCCGGCCGGACGTACATCCGCTTGATCTCGGCGATGCCGTCGTCGACGATGCGCAGGCCCCCGCACCCCAGGGGAGTCCCGGACTCGTCCCGTGCGACGAAGAACACCGCGATCGACTCGGCGGTCGGCTTCTCACCCGGTTCGGTGTCGCCGCCGTGCGCCCGGTCGATCTCCAGGCGCTGGGCGGCACGGAGTCGCTGGGCGTCGGGGGAGTCGAAGTGCTCGACCTCGATCGAGATGGTGTTCGGGGAGGCCTCGGGCATGGTCACCCGATCAGGCTAGCGGCCCGAGCGGGCGATCCACCCCTCCACTTCCGAGGGGGTCCGGGGGATGCCGACGGACAGGTTCTCGGCGCCGTCCTCGGTCACCAGGATGTCGTCCTCGATGCGGACACCGATGCCGCGGAACTCCTCCGGCACGGTCAGGTCGTCCTGCTGGAAGTACAGCCCGGGCTCGATCGTGAAGACCATGCCGGCCTGCACGGTGCCGTCGAGGTACATCTCGCGGCGGGCCTTCGCGCAGTCGTGCACGTCGAGCCCGAGGTGGTGGCTCGTGCCGTGCACCATGTAGCGACGGTGGAACTGGTTGTCCGGCTCGAGCGACTCGGCGGCAGAGACCGGCAGGAAGCCCCACTCGGCGGTCTTGCGCGCGATGACCTCCATCGCGGTGGCGTGCACCTGGCGGAACGTGATGCCCGGCTTGACGATCGCGAACGCGGCGTCGGCTGCCTCGAGCACGGCTTCGTAGACCATCCGCTGCACGGGGGAGAACGTGCCGCTCACCGGGAGCGTGCGGGTGATGTCGGCGGTGTAGAACGAGTCGACCTCGACCCCGGCGTCGATGAGGATGAGATCGCCCGGCTGTACGGCGCCGTCGTTGCGGGTCCAGTGCAGGATGCAGGCGTGGTGGCCCGAGGCGGCGATGGTGTCGTAGCCCACGGTGTTGCCGTCGGCGCGCGCCCGGCGGTTGAACGTGCCCTCGACGATGCGCTCACCGCGCGGGTGCGCGAGCACGGCGTCGAAGTCGCCGATGACGTCGTCGAACCCGTGCTTCGTGGCGTCGACGGCCTTGCGGAGCTCACGGACCTCGTACGCGTCCTTGACCAGTCGCAGCTCGGACAGGTCGCGGGCGAGCAGGTCGTCGGTGGCCGGCGACCCCTCGGTCTCGTCCGCGCCACCGATGGCCGCGCCGATGCGGGCGTCGAGGGAACGGGTCAGGTCGTCGTCGGCTTCACGCACGAGCAGCGCCGATGCGTCGAGTGCATCGGCGACGGCCGTGAACGCCCCGAGGTCGGCCGTGGCCAGCCCGAGGTCGGCGGCGACGGCGTCGAGCGAGGGGCGCGGCCCGACCCAGAACTCCCCGATCTCGGGGTTGGCGTAGAACTCTTCCGAGTCGCGGCCCGCGGTGGCACGGAAGTACAGCGTGGCGTCGTGGCCGGAGCCGTTCGGCGTCATCACGAGCACGGAGCCGACGACGGTGTCGGTGCCCCAGCCGGTCAGGTGCGCGAAGGTGGAGTGCGGGCGGAACGGGTAGTCGCAGTCGTTCGAGCGGACCTTGGCCTGCCCGGCCGGCACCACGATCGTGCGGCCCGGGTGCAGCTCGGAGATGCGCGCGCGACGCTCGGCGGCGAACACGGCCTGCTCGCGGGGCTCGGGCTGCGCTTCCGAGCGCTCGGCCCACTGCGACCCGATGAAATCCTTGAAGGTCGAGGACCCGGGGGTCGTGGATCGGTTGCTCGTCGCGCGGGGAGTCGTGTCGGCCATGCGTCCATCATCGCACCGCCGGGCGACACCCGGCCTGTGCGGCCGCTCACCTGTGGATAGCATTGGCCACGTGCCAGACCCGTTCATCGACCTGCACGCGCACTCCAGTGTCTCCGACGGCACCGAGCGTCCCGCGGAGCTCGTCCGAGCGGCCGCGGCCGCCGGACTCGACGCCGTCGCGCTGACCGACCACGACACGACCGCGGGGTGGGCGGACGCCACGGCCGCGGCGCACGAGCTGCCCCTGACCCTGCTGCCCGGCCTCGAGTTGAGCACCCGGATCGGCTACCGCAGCGTGCACGTGCTCGGCTACCTTGTGGACCCCGAACACCCCGGACTGGTCGAGGAGACGACCCGGATCCGCGACGGCCGGCTGTCCCGCGCGCACCGCATGGTCGACCGCATCGCCGAGGACCACCCGATCACCTGGGCGGACGTCCTGGCCCAGTCCAGCCCCGGTGCCACGATCGGCCGTCCGCACATCGCCGACGCCCTGGTCGCCCGCGGGCTCGAGTCCGACCGGTCCGCGGCGTTCCGCGGCATCCTGCACCCGGCGTCCGGCTACTACGAACCCCACGAGGCACCGTCGCCCCTGCGCGGCGTCGAACTCATCCGGCAGGCCGGCGGCGTGCCCGTCATCGCGCACCCGGCGGCGTCCTCGCGCGGGATCGTCATCGACGAGCCGATGCTCCGCGACCTGGTCGACGCCGGGCTCGGCGGGCTCGAGGTCGACCACCGCGAGAACCTGGCACACGGCAAGCGCACCCTGCTCGACTGGGCGACGCGCTACGGCCTGTTCGTCACCGGTTCGAGCGACTACCACGGCACCGGCAAGCCGAACCGGCTGGGGGAGCACCGCACCGCACGCGTCTCGTTCGACGCGATCGTGTCCGAGGCGACGGGCAGCGCTCCCGTGGTCGGACCCGGCTCGCGCCTGGCCTGACGCGTCGCGTCGTCCCACCGAAGCGACAGATCTCGGTCGGCGCGGCTTGACCCATCCGTGAGGGCGACAGATACCCGCTGACAGTTCGCGGCGATCTGTCGCCCTCGCGGGGCAGTCGGCGGGCGGGGACGACGAAGGGCCCGTCGCGTCAGCGACGGGCCCTTCGGTCTGGAGGCGCTACTCGCCGTCCGACGTGCCCTGCGGTGCCGAGGCGGTCGCCGAGGCATCGCCGGTGCCGGCTCCGCGACGGCGGCGACGGCGGCGACGCTTCGCGGCGCCGTCGGTGGAACCACCTTCGACGGCCGAGCCGTCCTCGGTGCCCGCCGCGGTGGTGGAGGCGACCGACTCGGTGGCCGGAGCCTGCGGGGCGGACTGCTCCGAGCCTCCTGACCGGGTGCGGCTGCGCGACCGCGAACGCGACGCGTCACGCGAACCCGAACCCGAACCCGATGCCGGGCGGTCGCTGCTGCGCTTCTCGACGGGGGCGCCAGCCGAGGCGGCGTGCGACGACGAGCCGGGCAGACGGCCCTTGGTGCCCTTGGGGATGTCGAGTTCCTCGAACAGGTGGGGCGACGACGAGTAGGTCTCGACGGGCTCGGGGATGCCGAACTCGAGCGCCTTGTCGATCAGCGTCCACTTGTGCAGGTCGTCCCAGTCGACGAACGTGACCGCGATGCCGGTCTTGCCGGCGCGGCCCGTGCGGCCGGCGCGGTGCAGGTACGTGTCCGGGTCGTCCGGGATCGTGTGGTTGATCACGTGCGTGACGTCGTCGACGTCGATGCCGCGGGCGGCGACGTCGGTGGCGATGAGCACGTCACGCTTGCCGGCCTTGAACGCCGCCATCGCGCGCTCGCGCTGCTCCTGGTTGAGGTCGCCGTGCACCGCTGCGGCGTTGAACCCGCGGTCCTTCAGCTCCTCGACGAGCTTCGCCGCGGCACGCTTGGTGCGGGTGAAGATCACGGTCTTGCCGCGGCCCTCGGCCTGGAGGATGCGGGCGATGACCTCGTCCTTGTCCAGGGAGTGCGCACGGTAGATGAGGTGCTTGATGTTGGCCTGCATGAGGCCCTCGTCCGGGTCGGTCGCCCGGATGTGCACCGGACGGCTCATGAACCGGCGGGCGAGGGCGACGATCGGCGCGGGCATCGTCGCCGAGAACAGCATCGTGTGCCGCACCTCGGGGACGGCCTGGAAGATGCGCTCGATGTCCGACAGGAACCCGAGGTCGAGCATCCGGTCGGCCTCGTCGAGCACCACCTCTTGCACGTGGGAGAGGTCGAGCAGACGCTGCCGCTGCAGGTCGATGAGCCGCCCGGGCGTGCCGACGACGATCTGGGCACCGGCCTTGAGCTGCTCCACCTGGCCCTCGTAGGCCTTGCCGCCGTAGATCGAGACGACCGTGGTCGGACGGTTCGAGGCCGCGAGTTCGAGGTCCTCGGTGACCTGGACCGCGAGTTCACGGGTCGGGACGACGACGAGCGCCTTCACGCCGTGCGCCGGGTCGGCACCGAGTCGCTGGATCAGCGGCAGGCCGAAGCCGAGCGTCTTGCCGGTACCCGTCTTGGCCTGGCCGATGATGTCCTGGCCGGTCAGGCCGAGCGGGATGGTCTGTTCCTGGATCGGGAAGGGCTCGATGATGCCCTTGCCGGCCAGTGCATCGACGATGTCCTGGTCGATGTTGAGGTCTGAGAAAGTCAAAGAATCACCTTAGTTCTGGTGGAAGTCCGGGCCAGTCTACCGACGGGGCCGTCCTCCGGGGCGCGGCGGGGTGCTTCGGGGAGTCGGGCGGTCCGGTCCGGGCGCCGAGCGGGGCGACCGGCGGGTCCCACGGGGCGCGCCCTCTATGCTGGTCGGGTGGTGTCGTGGTGGAACCGGAAGCGCGCGGCGCAGCTCGCTGCAGCATGGCTCGCGTCGCGGAACCCGCGCGGAGCTGCGCAGGTCAAGCGGCTCGCGCTCGACGACGTCACCCCCGAGCTCGACGTCTACCTGGGGCAGGCCGCGTACCTGCAGCTCTCGGTCTACGAGACGATGGGACGAGCCGGTGCTTCGGCACCGACGCTCTCCGGGCGTCTGGTCACCGGGGTCCTCGCGACCACGGCGCTCGAGCGGCACCGCACGATCGTGGCCGAGATCGAGCGCACCGGCGGGGACCCGGCGGCGCTGATGGCCCCGCACCGCGAAGCGATCGACCTGTTCCTCGAACGGACGAGCGGCGCCGACTGGTACGAGTCGATGCTGACCGGCTACGTGACCGCCGGCATCCTGAACGACCTGTTCGGCAACCTGCTCCGCTCGCTGCCGCTCGACGTGCGGCAGCGGCTGCGGTCGGTGTTCGACGCGCGCGAGGAAGCGGCGGTCGTCGAGGAGCTGACGGCTCACATCGAGGACGACCCGCAGATCGGTTCGCGTCTGGCGATGTGGGGACGCCGTCTGGTGGGCGACACCCTGCTCGTCGCCCGGTCGGCGCTGGCGTCGCACGCCCGCGAGGACCAGGAGCGGCTCGAGCCGGTCTGGACCGAACTCATCGCCGCGCACACCCGACGGATGGACGCGCTCGGGCTGACGGCCTGAGCGGTCGAGCGTCAGGCGCCGCGCGTCTGAGTTGCTCGAGCGTCAGGCGCCGCGCGTCTTGAGCTGCTCGTAGTACTCGGCGTCGCGCTTGTCGCGCTGCGTGCCGAGGAGCCACTCGACGACGAGGACGACCACGCCGGACCCCACGAGGGCCACGACCCAGATCCAGGTGCCGTCGTACCGCCACCCGGCCCAGGTCAGCGCTTCCCAGAGCACTGCTGCGGCAATGCCGCCGACCGCTGGGCCGACGAGCACGCCACGGTTCGACCGCCACGGCAGGATCACGTGCGCGACCGCACCGATGATGATGCCGCCGAGGACGGCGAAGAGCAGTTCCACGTCGTCAGGCGACGAAGCCGATGCGCCGTGCCTCTTCCGCGCCGACCTCGACGTACGCCAGGGCCGAGACAGGGACGATGAAGCGACGGCCCTTGTCGTCCTGCAGCGACAGGTGCGTCGACTTGGCGGTGAGCGCCTCGGACACGGCCTTCTCGACCTCGTCCGCGGTCTGGGCGGTCTCGAAGGCGATCTCGCGGGGGCTGTTGATGATGCCGATCTTGATGTCCACCAGCACAGCGTATCCGAGCGGTCCCGTGCGGCATCGGGCGTTCGCCGCGGGCGCACTCGACGGCGTGACGACCGGTGCCCCGCGCGTCCGCAGCGGTGCTGTCGGCGGTCCTGGGTACCGTACGAGCGTGCCGCAGACCACGCTGATGCCCGCTCCCGAGGAAACCGGGTTCGCGCGCGCACTGGTCGACGACCCCTCGCAGGCCGCGGTGCTCGCGTTGCCGGACGGGCGTCACGCCGCGGTGATCGGTGCGCCGGGCAGCGGCAAGACGACCACGCTCGCACGGCTCGTCGCAGACCGGCTGACCCGACCCGACGCGATCACCCCCGACGGCCACGCGACGGTGCTCGCCCTGACCTCGGCGCGGACGGCCGCGACGGCGCTGCGCGACCGGCTCGCTCGGGCGGTCGACCGGGTCGTGCCGGGTGCACTCGCCCGCACCGTGAACTCGCTGGCGTTCCAGATCGTCACCCACGCGGCGTCGGTGCAGGGGCAGGAACCCCCGACGCTGCTGACCGGCGGGGAGCAGGACCGGATCATCGCCGACCTGCTCGCCGGGCACGAACTCGACGGAGCTGGTCCGACCTGGCCCGACCCCATCACCGCCGTCGTCCGGGAGCGAGCGGGGTTCCGAACCGCCCTGCGCGACGTCATGATGCGTGCGGTGGCCGCCGGCGTCGAGCCCGACGACATGCGGGAACTCGGCGACGAGCTCGGACGGCCCGAGTGGCGGGCCGTCGGGGACTTCGTGGACGACTACCGGGCATCGGTCACCGCGTTCCGGCCGACCGGGCTCGACTCCGGCGAACTCGTGGCGTACGCCACCGCGGCGGTGCTGCGGCACGAGCTCCCCGCGAGCATCGCCGCCCTGCGCCTGGTCGTGGTCGACGACACGCAGGAACTGGTGGAGGGTGAGATCGCGCTGCTCGGGGCACTCGCGCGCTCCGGCGTGCAGGTCGTGGCCTTCGGCGACCCGGACATCGCCGCCTCGGCGTTCCGCGGCGCCGAACCGGACGTGCTCGGTCGGCTGGCCGTGCGCCTCGGGGTGGACCGCGTCGACGAGCTGTTCCTCGGCGCGGTGCACCGGCACCCCGCGCCGATCCGTGCCCTGGTCACCGGCGTCACGGGTCGCATCGGCACCGCGGCGGCCGGTCGGCAGCGCAGCGCGTCAGCGGGCGACCAGGATGCGCGGCCCGACGCCGTCGTGCACCTCGAGGCCGCCAGCCGTTCCGCGCTCGTCGTGGCGATCGCCCGTCGACTGCGCGAACACCGCCTGCTCGACGGCGTGCCGTGGCACCGGATGGCCGTGGTCACCCGCAGCGGTGCTGCCATCCCCGAACTCGTCCGGGCACTCTCCGTGGCCGAGGTCCCGGCGACCGCCGGTGCCGCGCCCGTCCGTCCGCGCGACGACTCCGCGGCGCGGGCGTTGCTCGACGCGGCCGCGGTGGCGCTCGACGTCCTGCCGCTGGACGCCGCCCTGGCCACCGCGTTCGCCACCGGGCCCCTCGGAGGCCTCGACACCCTGGCGATGCGTCGGCTCCGGCTCGCCCTGCGGCGTGAGGAGCTCGCGGGCGACGGCAGCCGCACCGCCGACGAACTGCTCGTCGATGCCCTGGGCGCACCGGAGCGCCTGGCGACGGTGGACGCCGGGTTCGCGCGCCGGGCGACCCGGCTGGCCCGGAGCCTGGTGCAGGCGCGTGCCGACGCCCAGGCGGGATCGAGCATCGAGGAGATCCTCTGGGGCCTCTGGGAACGCAGCGGTCTCGCGAAGTCATGGGGCGCCCAGTCCGCCGCCGGTGGGGTCGGCGCCGGGGAAGCCGACCGGCACCTGGACGCCGTCGTCGGCCTGTTCACCGCCGCCAAGCGCTTCGTCGAGCGCACGCCGGACGCCCCCGCGCGGGTCTTCGTCGACGACCTGCTCGGCGCCGACCTGCCAGAGGACTCGATCGGCCCCGACCGGACCGCCGGCCGGGTGCGGGTCCTGACGCCGTCGGCGACGATCGGGCTCGAGTGCGACGTGGTCGTGGTGCTCGGTCTGCAGGACGGCGTCTGGCCGAACACCCGGGTGCGCGGCAGTCTGCTCGACCCGGACGGCCTGGTCCGCGCCGCTGCCGGGGTCGAGCGATCACCCATCGACGACCGAGCCGCCGTGGTCGCCGACGAACTGCGGCTGTTCGCCCGGGCCGTTTCTCGGGCCACCACCCAGGTCGTCATCGGCACGGTCGCGAACGACGACGAGTCGCCGTCACCCTTCGTCCGACTTGTCCCGGTGCCGCCGGACCGTCAACCGACCGTCCACCCGCTGTCCCTGCGTGGGCTCGCCGGGTCGCTGCGCCGCCGCGTGGTGGGCTCCGGCGACCACGAGGCCGCGTCCGCGCTGGCCCGCCTGGCCGAGGCCGAGGTCCCCGGGGCGGACCCGGACGAGTGGTACGGGCTCGCCGAGCCGACCACGGACGGCCCCCTGGTCGACCTCGACGCCGAGCCCGCGCCCGAGATCGAGGGCGGCGAACCCGTCGCCCCGGCCGTGTCGGTGTCGCCGTCGCGGATCGGCACCTTCGAGGAGTGCCCGGTGCACTGGTTCGCGCAGACCTTCGGCGGCGGTGCCCCGAGCCCGGCGATGGGCATCGGCACGATCGTGCACGAAGCGATGGAGCACGCCACCGAGATCGACGTCGAGTCGCTGTGGGAGCGGGTCGAGGCGCGGTGGGACGAGCTCACGTTCGAGTCGCCCTGGGTCGCCGACCGCGAACGTGCCCGGACCCGGCGGATGATCGAGGGGCTGAGCGACTACCTCCGCACCTTCGCCAGCGCCGGCCGTCGACTGCTCGGCGCCGAGACCTCGTTCGCGCTCGTGACCGGGCCCGCCCGGATCCGGGGGAGCATCGACCGCATCGAGGTCGACCTCGAGGGGCGGGTGAGCGTCGTCGACCTGAAGACCGGCCGTTCGATGCCCAGCGAGAAGAACGACATGCCGGAACACCCGCAGCTCGGGGCCTACCAACTCGCGGTCGAGGACGGCGCGGTCGAGGGCGTGCCGGCGGGGTCGCCGATGACCGACGCCCGGCTGGTCTTCGTCCAGAACCCCCGCGGCGGACAGGCGTACTCCGAGCGGACCCAGCACGCGTTCGACGCCGAGGCGCGCGAGGCCTACCGCGAGCGGTTGCACGGGGTGGCGCGGGGCATGGCCGGACGCACGTTCGTGGCGAACGTGGACGACCACTGCGAGAAGGCCCGGACCGGGGTCGAGTGCCGGATCCACGTGGTGGCGGAGGTGACCTGGTGAGCGACACGGCGGACACGACCGACACGGCGGGCACGACCGACACAGCGGGCACGACCGACACGGCTGCCGCTGCACCGCCCGTCATCCGGCACGGCGCCGACGCCATCGCCGACGCTCTCGGCCGCCCCCGTCCCACCGCCCAGCAGCGCGCCGTCATCGAGTCACCGCTCGTGCCGGCGCTGGTCGTCGCCGGTGCCGGCAGCGGGAAGACCGAGACGATGGCCTCGCGCGTCGTCTGGCTGCTGGCCAACGGACTCGTCCGCCCCGACGAGGTCCTCGGCCTGACCTTCACCCGCAAGGCCGCCGGCGAGCTCTCCGTCCGCATCAACGACCGCATCCGTGCGCTCGAGGACGTGGGCTTGATCACCCCCGGGGACGCCTTCGAGGCACCCACGGTCTCGACGTACAACGCCTTCGCCAACGCGGTCTTCCGCGAGAACGCCCTGCTCGTCGGGCGTGACGGCGAGTCCCAGGTGCTGACCGAACCGTCGGCCTGGCAGCTCGCCCGTCGGGTGGTGGTGGCCGCCCGCGACGACCGGCTCGCCGGCCTCGACCGCGACGTCGACACCCTGACCGCAGCCGTGGTCGCGCTCGCCGGTGCCACCTCGGAGCACCTCGTCGAACCGGAGGACCTGCGCCGGTTCGCGATCGAGTTCTCGGAGCTGCTCGAACTCCCCGGCAACCGCGGCAAGCCGTACAAGGCGATCACCGACGCGGTCGCCGCGATCAGCGCCCTCGAACCCCTGGCCGACCTGGTCGCCGAGTTCCGACGACAGAAGGTCGACCGCGGGTTCGTGGAGTTCTCCGACCAGATCGCCCTCGCGCTCGCCGCGGCCGAGTCGGCCCCACGCGTCGTCACGGACCTGCGGAGCCGGTACGGGGTGGTGCTCCTCGACGAGTACCAGGACACCTCGGTCGTGCAGACCCGGTTCCTCGCCCGGCTGTTCCGCGGGCACTCGGTGATGGCGGTCGGCGACCCGCACCAGTCGATCTACGGGTTCCGTGGTGCGAGTGCCGCGAACCTCGCCCGGTTCCCGCACGACTTCGGCGGCGACGAACCCGGCGTGGCCGAACCCGTCACCTTCGCGCTGTCGACCAGCTGGCGGAACCCGGTGGACGTGCTCGCGGGGGCGAACGCGATCGTGTCACCGCTGTCCGAGGCGTCCGAGGTCGACGTCGAACGGCTCTCGCCCCGGCCGGGTGCGGACGCCGGCACCGTGCGGGTGGTGTTCCCCGAGACTCTGCCGGAAGAGGCCGACGAGGTCGCGGCGTGGTTCCAGGACCACCGCAGGCAGAACCCGGCGGGCTCGATGGCGCTGCTGCTGCGGGCTCGGAAGGACCTCGCGGCGTTCACGGCGGCGCTCGGTGCCCGTGGGGTGCCGTACCACGTGCTCGGCACCGGCGGACTGCTCCAGCGTCCGGAGATCGTCGACCTGGTGGCGTGCCTGCGCGTCCTGCACGACCCGGCGGCCGGCAACGACCTGATCCGGCTGCTCGCGGGTGCACGGTGGCGGGTCGGGGCGGCGGACATCGTCGCCCTGCACCAGCTCGCCCGGTGGCTGTTCCAGCGCGACCACACCCAGCAGCGCCTCGACGACGACCTGACCGCGGCCTTCCGTGCATCGGTTGCTGCCGGGGAGCACGGGTCGATCGTCGACGCGCTCGACTTCGTCGCGACCGCACCCGACGAGCACGGCGCGCTCGAGGGCATCACCCCCGCGGGTCGCAGCCGGATGCGTGCGCTCGGCGGGCAGCTCGCGATGCTCCGCTCACGCGCGGGGAGCGACCTGGTCGACTTCGTGACGCTCGTCGTGCAGGAGATGCGACTCGACATCGAGGTCGCCGCGCACGAACAGGGCAGCGGCGCGTACCTCGACGCCTTCATCGACGAGCTCGCCGGTTTCGTGTCGACCGACGACCGCGCCGACCTCGGTTCGTTCCTCGGGTGGATCGACGCCGCAGCCCGACGGGACGACATGGGCCCGCGGTCCGAGGAGCCCGAGGCCGGCACCGTGCAGATCCTGACGATCCACGGGTCCAAGGGGCTCGAGTGGGACGCCGTCGCGGTGCCCCGGATGGTCGAGGGCGGCCTGCCGGCGCGTCCGCAGGAGGGCTCGTCCGGTTGGCTCGGGTTCGGCCGACTGCCGTACGAGTTCCGTGGGGACGCCGCTGAGCTGCCGCGACTCGCATGGCGCGGGCAGGAGACCCAGAAGGACGTCACCGCGGCGATCGACGCCTTCAAGGAACAGGTGAAGGCCCGCAACGAGGACGAGGAGCGCCGGCTGACCTACGTCGCCCTGACCCGTGCCAAGCACGACCTGCTGGTGTCCGGCTCGTTCTGGGCCGGCGGGGTCCGACCCACCGAGCCGAGCCGCTACCTGCGCGACCTGGTGGACGCCGGCGTCATCGACGGTGCGGCGATCCCGGAGACGACGGTGCACGACGAGAACCCGATGGGGGAGAGCGGCGCGACCCAGACCTGGCCGCACGTGCCGTTCGGGCAGCGCGCGCCGCGGGTCCTGGCTGCCGCCGAGCGGGTGCGGAACGCGAACCCCGGTGCTGCGGGGCGCTTCGCAGCCGACATCGACCTGCTGCTCGCCGAACGGCACGCCACCCGGAACGCGAAGCACGCGGTCGCCGTCCCGCACCGGGTCCCGGCGTCGGGCTTCAAGGACTACCTGACCGAACCCGACTCCGTGGCCGAGCGGCTCCGCCGGCCGATGCCGGAGCGCCCGTACCGCGCCACCCGGCTCGGCACGCTGTTCCACCAGTGGGTGGAACAGCGGGCACGGAGCGGCGGCGCGCTCGAGACGCTCGACGTGTGGGACGGCGAGCTCGACCTCGATGCCGACGACCTCGTCGACGCATCGCCGGACGCCGTGGTCACCGACGACGACGCCCGTCGACTCGCGGACTTCCAGGCGACGTTCGACGGCTCACGGTGGGCCGGGCTGACGCCGATCGAGGTCGAGCGCGAGATCCACATCCCGTTCCTCGGCCACAGCGTGGTCTGCAAGCTCGACGCCGTGTACGAGATCGACGGGCGCGCCGAGGTGGTCGACTGGAAGACGGGCAAGGCGCCGTCGGGGGCGGACGACCTGGCCCGCCGAACCCTGCAGCTCGCGTTGTACCGCGTCGCCTACGCCGAGTTCACCGGGCGACCGCTCGACCAGGTCGACGCGGTGTTCTACTTCGTCGCCGACGACTTGGAGGTCCGTCCGACCGAGCTGCTCGACCGCGCCGGACTCGAGCGTGCGTGGTCCGAGGCCATCGGCTGACGTCCTACGGGCGCGCTGCGCCCGTCGCGCGCGCTGCGCCCGTGTCGCGCTGCGCCCGTGTCGCGCTCCGCCCGTGTCGCGCTCCGCCCTGGAGGCCCGGTGCCGGTCCGCCGGACCCGCGCCGGGCCTCCAGGCGGTCGCGTCCACGACTCCTGCCGCACTTCGTGAGCAGGAATGGTCGGGTGCGCCGCAGCGACCCGACCATTCCTGCTCACGAAGCGTCAGCCGTGGCGGCGTTCGGTGGAGGACAACAGCTGCTCCACCTCGCCGATCTCCATCGTCTCGGGTGACACGGACTGCAGTGGTTCCGCACTCGGGGCGTGCACCGCGTCGACCAGGCGGTGCATCATCGCGACGGCGTCGTCGACGACCTCGGTGCTCTTCGCCTGGACGCCGTGCAGCAGCCAGTGCGCCGTCTCGAGTTCGTGGTGCACGCGTGCACGCTGTGCGAGCTGGCGGTCGCGTCCGCCGCCGTTCGCCTCGTAGGCGCTGAGGACGGTGTCGAAGGCGTCGCGGCGGCCGGCGAGCACCCAGGCGAGGTCCTTCGCCGGGTCGCCGAGCCGCAGCTCGCCCCAGTCGAGGACCCCGGTCACCGCGTCGCCGTCGACGAGCAGGGCGCCGGTGCCGAGCGAACCGTGCACGACGGTCGGCGTGAACTGCCAGAGCTGCTGGTCGCGGGCGGCACCCTCCCAGCGTTCGACGAGCGCGGCGGGGACGAGCTTGGTCGCCACGGCGCGGTCCATCACCGAGACGGCGGACCGGAGCACCTCGAACGGCGTGAGCGACGGCAGGCCGGCGTCGGAGACGAAGCTCGTCGGCAGCTGGTGGATCGCGGCGAGGGCACGGCCGACGCTGGTGGCGAGGTCGGGGCGCTCGACGAGCGACGCGAGGGTCGGGTGAGCCCCGGCCAGCCGCGTCGTGACGATGGCGCGCGTCGACCCGATCGGCGCCTGGCCGCGGTACTCGGCGACGCCGAACGGCAGGCGTGTGCGGATGCCGGCGCTCAGCGCGCGGATGGCGACGAGGTCGGCCGACTGCCGCGCCTCGGCACGCTGGTTCCGGGGGCGGCGGATGACGATCTCGGTGCCGTCGGCGTCGCGGAGGAGCGCCGACTCGTAGTCGCCGGCCGCGGCCGAGCCGAGCGTGCGCGTTCCCGTGACGAGGAGACCTGGAACGGCCGTCGTCGCCAACGCGGCTAGAGTGAACTGGGATCCCGCCATGCCCCTCAGGGTAGGCGCGTGACGCGTGCACGGCTGCACGCCACGCTGTTCGGCGGCCCGCACGCCCACCGCACGTCTCCTGCACGTCCGCACCCGATCCGAGGAGCTCTCCCGCCGTGACCGTCGAGTTCGCCGCCCGGCTCCCGCTCTCCCGCAACGAACTCGACCGCGACGCCGAGTTCCGCACGACCGACGACGTCGAGCGTGTCCTGCGCGAGGACGAGCACACCCGGTACCTGCCGGTGCGCGGTGCCGAGATGCTCCGGAACGCCGACGGCACCCTGCGCTTCGTGACCGCGACGGAGATCCCGGTCGACACCGTGACCCTGTACCTCGGCCGTGCGGTGTCGGACGCCGCCGATGCCCCGGCGGGTACCCGCTTCGTCGCCGCCCTGATCGACAGCGCGACGGCCACCGCCATCGAACCCGACGACGACGCCTGGCAGAGCCTCCGGATGTTCGGCACCGAGCTCTCGCCGCGCGACCAGGGCCTGGCGGTCGAAGCCGTCGCGATGGCCAACTGGCACGCCGTGCACGGCTTCTCGCCGCGCACCGGCTCACCCACTGCCGTCGTGAGCGGCGGATGGGTCCGGCGCGACCCCGAGGGGCACGACCTCTTCCCGCGCACGGACGCGGCGATCATCGTCGGGGTCGTCGACGCCGACGACCGGATCCTGCTCGGTTCCAACGCCGCGTGGGACGCCGACCGGTACTCGCTGCTGGCCGGGTTCGTCGAGCCGGGGGAGTCGCTCGAGGACGCCGTCCGCCGCGAGGTCTGGGAGGAGTCCGGCGTCCGTGTCGAGGAGCCCGAGTACCTCGGCTCGCAGCCGTGGCCGTTCCCGGCGTCGCTGATGGTGGGCTTCCGTGCCCGCGCAGCCGGCGGTGACCCGACGACCGCCCGCCCCGACGGCGTGGAGATCCTGGACGTCCGGTGGTTCTCGCGCGACGAGATCCGCGAGCGCGCCGGCGACACCCTGCTGCTGCCGGGACGCACCTCGATCGCCCGCGCCATCATCGAGGAGTGGTACGGCGGGCCGCTGGACCTGCCGTGAGCGTCACGGGTCCGCGCGGTGCAACGGGTGCCGGGGCAGTCGAGCCCCGGCCGCCGTCGCCCGACGAACTGCTCGCCGCGCTCGACGCCGAGCAGCGGACTGTCGCCCGCACCCTGCTCGGTCCGGTCGCCGTGCTCGCCGGCGCCGGGACGGGCAAGACCCGTGCGATCACGCACCGGATCGCCTACGGCGTCGCCACCGGGACCTACGCGCCGAACCACGTCCTCGCGCTGACCTTCACGACCCGTGCCGCAGGCGAACTGCGGTCGCGCCTGCGCGCGCTCGGGGCCGGGACGGTCCAGGCGCGCACCTTCCACGCCGCGGCGATGGCGCAGCTCAGCTACTTCTGGCCGGACACCGTCGGCGGGCACGCCCCCAAGATCGTCGAGTCCAAGGGGCGGATGATCGCCCACGCCGCGGACACGGTCGGCATGAACGTCGACACCCCGGTGCTCCGCGACCTGGCCGCCGAGGTCGAGTGGCGCAAGGTGCAGATGCTCTCGCTCGACGAGTACGAGGCCGCCGCCGCCGACCGGGTGATGCCGCGGGACACCACACCGCGCCGGGTCATCGACCTGATGAAGGCGTACGAGCGACTGAAGGACGACCGGCGGCAGCTGGACTTCGAGGACGTCCTGCTGGCGACCCTCGGCATGGTCGAGTCCGAGCCCCGCGTGGCGTCGTACGTGCGGCAGCAGTACCGGTTCTTCGTCGTCGACGAGTACCAGGACGTCTCGCCCGTGCAGCACGACCTGCTGCGGGCCTGGCTGGGCGGCCGTGACGACCTGTGCGTCGTCGGTGACGCCAGTCAGACCATCTACTCGTTCGCCGGCGCATCGAGCGACTACCTGCTCGGGTTCGGGTCGGAGTTCCCGCGCGGGTCGGTCCTGCGCCTCGAGCGGAACTACCGCTCCACCCGCGAGGTCGTGTCCGCTGCCAACACGCTGATGCGCGGCCAGCCCGGCGCGCTCGACCTGGTGGCCCAGAGCCAGGAACCGGGCCCGGAACCGGTCGTGCTGGCCTGCGTCCACGACGGCGACGAGGCACAGACCATCGCCCGGCGCATCGCCGAGCTCGTCGGGGCCGGAGCGTCCTACGGGGACTGCGCCGTGCTCTTCCGAGTCGGAGCGCAGTCCGCTGCGCTCGAGTCCGCGCTCGGACGGAACGGCATCCCCTACCGCGTGCAGGGCGGGACCCGGTTCTTCAACCGCCCGGAGGTCAAGCTCGCCGTCCACCACATGCGCGGCGAGGCGATCCGGCAGACCGACGACGAGCTGACCCGACGGGTCCGGCTGGTGCTGCAGGTCAGCGGCTGGACGGAGACGCCGCCGGAGGGCACCGGCGCAGTCCGCGAGCAGTGGGAAGCGCTGCAGGCGATCATGGGCCTGGCCGAGGACGCCCCCGCGGGTACGACGATGCAGCAGTTCACCCAGGACCTGGTGGACCGTGCGGCGACGCACCACGAGCCCGAGGTCGACGCCGTCACGCTCGCGACGCTGCACTCGTCGAAGGGTCTGGAGTGGCCGCACGTGGTCATCGCCGGCGCCGCCGAGGGGCTCCTGCCGATCTCGCACGCGTCGACCGACACCGAGGTGGACGAGGAACGACGCCTGTTCTACGTCGGGCTGACACGCGCCCGCCGTTCCGTCACGATCACGTGGTCGCAACAGGGCTCCACGCGTGGGGGAGCCCGGGCTCCGAGTCGGTTCCTGGCAGCGCTCGGCACGCGCACCGCGGATGGGGCCGGACCGGCGAACGGCTGACCGACAGGTCGTCGCGCTCGAAGACGAGCTGGTCGGGGTCGGCTCGTTGCGTCCGGAGCGGGAGTCGTTCCAGCAGCATCCGCGTCGTGGCAGCGGCCACCGCCGCCGCCCGCCACGGGGACAGCGGTGTCGGGTGCCGCCCCCACACCTGGGCGGCGATGGCCGGCCAGGCCGGGTCGTCGTCGACGCGTGCGTACTCAGCACACTGGAGGCACGGCCCGGCTCCCGGCACGACGAACGGACCGAGACGGACGCGTCCGTCGCCGACGACGACCGCCAGGTGCGGCACACCCCGGCGGGTCCACGCGGCGCGGAGCGCCGGGTCGACGACGTGGTCGGCCACCACCACGGCCAGGCGTGGTTCGGGCTCGGGCAGCACGATCGGCCCTCCGGCGGGCGCGGTGGTGCGGCTGACCGTCACGCCCTCGCCGGACAGGAACGTCGCCACGGCGTCGGCGAGGACACCGGTGCCGTGCACCTCGATGCGTTCGAGCGGCTCGGGCAGGACCTCGACCACCGCGGGCGACGCGGCACCGAGCACACCCGCAGCACGTTCCGGCGAGCACCCCGACGCGGCCGCCAGGCCTGCCAGCACGTCGTGGCCGGTCTCGCGTCGCAGACCGTTGAGGAACCGTTCTTCCCCCGTGCTGGGCACCGCGACGACGGCGCGTGGAGGATCGACCCCGAGCTGGACCGTGGCGGGGTCACGCCAGACGAACTCGAGCGTCGGATCGATGCGGATGCCCATGACCCCACGGTGCCGGAGTGCGCGGCACGCGTGGGGTCACCAGGGGGATCTGTGGAGAACTCAGCGGGGCTGGTCGCCCGTGTCGTTCCCGGGCTCGTCGCCCGCTCCACCCTCGGGGTCGTCGGCCACGCGGCCGGACTCGTCCTCGTGCGGACGCGCACCGGTCGAGTCGTTCAGCAGGTCCTCGAGGGCCTTGTCGAACGCGTCGTCCTCGTCGGTCTGGGACGGGTTCCGCAGCCGTGCGACGAGGGCGTCGGGTGCGTCGACGTCGTCCGAGGTCGGCACCAGGTCGAAGTGCGACCAGAGGGCGTCACGCTCTTCGGCGCCGAGCTCGTCGGTCACCCGCTGCCACATCGCGGCGGCTTCACGCAGACGACGCGGACGCAGCTCGAGGCCGACGAGTGTCGCGAACGCCGACTCGGCCGGGCCGCCGGCCGCACGGCGACGGCGCACCATCTCGGCGATCGCTCCGGCCTTGGGGAGACGGACCGTGGCCGCGGCGGTGACCGTGTCCACCCAGCCCTCGACCAGGGCGAGCATCGTCTCGAGTCGGGCGAGCGCGGCGTCCTGCTCGGCGGTCCGCGGCGGGATGAGGGCACCCGAGGCGAGTGCGTCGCGCAGCTGCTCCTGGTTGGTCGGGTCGATGTCGGCCGCGAGTTCCTCGACGCGGTCGAAGGGGATGTGGATGCCCCGCGCGTAGTCCGTGATGGACGAGATGATGTGCAGGCGGAGCCACCGTGCCGACCGGAAGAGCCGGGCGTGGGCGAGTTCGCGGACCGCGAGGTAGATGCGGACCTCGTCCTCGGAGACGTCGAGGCCCTCGGCGAACTCGGCGACGTTCTGGGGCAGGAGTGCCGCGACCTGCTCGTCGAGGAGCGGTACGCCGACGTCACCGCCGGACACGACCTCCTTCGACAGCTGCCCGACGACCTGGCCGAGCTGGATCGCGAACAGTGCCCCGCCGATGCCGCGCATCGCCTTCGAGACGTCGCCGAGCATCGCCTTGAGCTGCTCGGGAGCACGCTGGTCGATCGCCTCGGTCAGGGCATCGGCGATGCTGAAGGCCACCGGCTCGGCGATCTGCGTCCACACCGGGACGGTCGCCTTGGCCCACTGCTCACGCGTGTAGAGACTCGGGGTCGCGGTCAGCTCGGCGACGGTCGTGACCTCGTCGAGCCACAGCGCGGCGACCTGGAACGCCTGGTCGGCCGCCTGCGAGGTGGCCGGGTCGACGGGGTGGCCGCCGTCCCGAGCGATCGCGCTGGCGCGTTCCGCGGTGGCCGAGAAGTCGATGCCGTCACCGCCGGACTGCGCGGCACGCTGGAGCTGGCTCATCAGGTTCGCCACGGATGCCGGGTCGTTCGGCAGACCGGCGGCACCGGCGAGCTGCGACGGGTCGATCTGCCCCTCGCCCGAGAGCAGCTTGCGCAGCATCTCCTGGAAGTCGTCGTCCGGCCCCGGCTGTGGTTCATCAGGCATGCCGACTACGCTAATCGCTGCTCACGGGGCCGTACCTGGGATGCCCCCGTGGGAACGCCCGAAGCGCTGCGCCCAGGGCGAACAGCCCCGTCGCGAGACGCGGGCGACCACCCTGCCTCCAGGCGCGGGTGCCCACCTCGGAAGGACCCCGCGTGACCCTCTTCGCCCCCGCGCCCCGTCGTCGCTCGCGTGCCCGGACCGTCGGGTGGGCGTTCCTGATCGGCGCGGTCGTGCTGGGACTGCTGGCGAGCCTGCTGCCCAGCCCGTACCTCATCGAGGTCCCCGGGCCGGTCTACAACACGATCGGCACCCAGGAGCAGGGGACGGGCAAGGACGCGAAGGACGTCAAGCTCATCCAGGTGTCCGGCCACGAGACGTACCCGACGGCCGGCGCCCTCGACATGCTCACCGTTGGCATCCAGGGCGACGCCACGAACCGCCCGTCGTGGACCAGCGTGATCCGCGCGATCTTCACCAGGTCGCAGGCGGTGATCCCGGTCGAGGCGATCTACCCGAGCGGCACCACGACCGAGCAGGTGAACGAGCAGGACTCCGCCGACATGCAGGCGTCGCAGCAGTCAGCCGTCGCCGCCGCGCTCATCCAGCAGGGGAACGACCTGCCCACGGAACTCGAGGTCAGCGCCGTGCAGGAGGGCTCAGCGGCCGACGGCACGATCGAGAAGGGCGACGTCATCACGGCGTTCGACGGCAAGTCGCTCACGACCAACGCCGACGCGGTGAGCCTGCGCGAAGCCGTCGCGCAGCACGGCACCTCGAGCCCCGCGACCGTCACCGTCGAACGGGACGGCGCGACGAAGGACGTCCGGGTGACGCCGCGCAGCGAGCAGGGCACGGCGCTGCTCGGGGTCGGCGTCACCGAGCGCTACGAGTTCCCCTTCAAGGTGTCGATCCGCCTGCAGGACGTCGGCGGTCCGTCCGCCGGCATGATGTTCGCGCTCGGGATCATCGACGAGATCACGCCGGGCAAGCTGAACGGCGGCAAGCACGTCGCGGGCACCGGCACGATCACGGCGGCCGGCGAGGTCGGCCCCATCGGCGGGATCCGGCAGAAGCTCTACGGTGCCGCGGACGCGGGCGCCACGGTGTTCCTCGCCCCCGCGGACAACTGCGACGAGGTCGTCGGGCACGTGCCGGACGGGCTCGACGTCTACAGCGTCTCCACGCTCGACCAGGCCGTCACCGACCTGCAGACGATCGCCGACGGCGGGAGCACCGCGAAGCTCGCCCGCTGCGGGTCCTGACCCGGTCCTGAGCCCCCGTACAGGTTCACGCTCGGTCCGGTCCCATAGGATCAGTGTCACTGACGGCCCGCCGCGAGCCGGGCCCGCCGGTCCGACACGTCTGGAGCACATCAAGTGACGACAACCTCGTCCACCTCGGGGCGGCGTTCGCCGCGGGTCCCCATCGTGGTCACGATCATCGTGCTGGCCGCACTGGTGATCGCCTTCTTCATCTTCGCCAGCCTGTACACCGACTACGCGTGGTTCGCGCAGCTCGGGTTCCAGCAGGTCCTCACCACCCGGTGGATCGCCGGGACCCTGATGTTCCTGGCGGGATTCCTCGGCATGGCGGTCCCGGTCTTCGTGAGCATCGCGCTCGCGTTCCGGTTCCGGCCGGTCTACGCGAAGCTCAACTCGCAGCTCGACCGCTACCAGCAGGTCATCGAGCCGCTGCGGCGCGCCGTGATGATCGGCATCCCCGTGGTCCTCGGCATCTTCGCCGGGCTCTCGACCGCGGGCCGCTGGAGCATGGTCCTCGAGTACTTCAACCGCACGCCGTTCGGCAAGACCGACCCGCAGTTCGGACTGGACATCGGGTTCTACGTGTTCGAGCTGCCGTTCTGGCGCTCGATCGTGGCCTACTCGTCGGCCGTCGTCCTCATCGCCGGCCTCGCCGCGCTCGCTGCGAGCTACCTCTACGGTGCGCTCCGCTTCGGTGGTCGCGAGGTCCGGATCTCCCGTGCCGCGCGCATCCAGCTGGCGGTCACGGCGGCGCTCTACATCGCGCTGCAGGCCGTCAGCCTCTGGCTCGACCAGTACGCGGCGCTGACGAAGTCGAACTCACTCATCACCGGTGCCCAGTACACCGACGTCAACGCGGTCATCCCGGGCCGCGAGATCATGGCGGGCATCGCGGCGATCGTCGCGCTGCTCTTCATCGTCACGGCGGTCATCGGCCGCTGGCGCATCTCGATCGTCGGGACGGGCCTGCTGCTCGTCGCCGCGATCGTCGTCGGCGGCATCTACCCGTGGGTCGTCCAGCGTCTGCAGGTGAAGCCCTCGGAGCGCACCTTCGAGTCCGCCTACATCGAGCGGAACATCAAGGCCACGCGTGACGCCTACGGTGTCGCCGGCGTCGAGGAACAGAACTACGACGCCACGACCGAGACGAGCTCGGGTGCGCTCGCGAAGGACGCGCAGACCACGGCCAACATCCGTCTCATCGACCCGAAGATCGTCTCCGACACGTTCAGCCAGCTGCAGCAGTACCGGCAGTACTACCAGTTCCCGAAGGAGCTGGACGTCGACCGCTACGACGTCAAGGGCGAGACCGAGGACACCGTCATCGCGGTCCGCGACATCGACCTCGCCGGGCTCAGCTCGGCCGCGAACACGCAGTACAACCGGGCGTTCGTCTACACCCACGGCTACGGCGTCACCGCGGCCTACGGCAACCAGCGCGCGAGCGACGGCAAGCCGGTGTTCCTCGAGTCCGGGATCCCGTCGAACGGTGCGCTGGGTGACTTCCAGCAGCGCGTGTACTTCGGTGAGACGTCGCCGCCCTACTCGATCGTGGGTGCGCCGAAGGGCACGAAGGACGTGGAGCTCGACTACCCGTCCGGTTCGGACGACGACAACGGCGGGAACGCGACCACCACCTACGCCGGCGACGGCGGTCCGAGCCTCGGCAACTTCTTCAACCGGCTCGTCTACGCCGCGAAGTTCCAGTCGGAGCAGATCCTGCTCTCGAACGCGGTGAACAAGGACTCGCAGATCCTCTACGACCGCGACCCGATCACCCGCGTGCAGAAGGCGGCGCCGTACCTGACCGTCGACAGCGACGCCTACCCGGCGATCGTCGACCACCGCATCCAGTGGGTGGTGGACGGATACACCACGAGCGACGCGTACCCGTACTCGCAGAGCCAGAGCCTGTCGGACAGCATCGCCGGCGCCGAGTCCTCGACGTACCGCACCGACCAGGTGAACTACATCCGGAACTCGGTGAAGGCGACCGTCGACGCCTACACGGGCAAGGTGACGCTGTACACGTGGGACACGAAGGACCCGGTCCTGAAGACGTGGCAGAAGATCTTCCCGACGTCGATGAAGCCGGTGTCGAGCATGAGCGCCGAGCTCCTCGACCACGTGCGGTACCCGACGGACCTGTTCAAGGTGCAGCGCTCGATCCTCGGTACGTACCACGTGACCAACGCCAACTCGTTCTACTCGGGCGACGACGCGTGGAACACCCCGCAGGAACCGACCAGCACGGCGACGTCGGACAGTGACGCCGACACCGCGGCGACGTCGACGAACGCACTCGGCGCGCAGACGACGACGACCGCCAACAGGGCGAACCTGCAGGACCCGTACTACCTGACGATGAAGGTGCCGGGGCAGGGGACGGCGTACTCGCTGTACACGACCTACATCCCGCAGCAGTCGGCCGGGGCGAACAACCGCAACGTGCTGACCGGCTACCTGGCAGTGAACTCCGACGCGGGTGGTGCCGGCAAGGGCGAGAAGGCGTCGGGCTACGGCAAACTCACGCTGTTGACGATGCCGAAGACCGACAACATCCCGGGCCCCGGGCAGGTGCAGAGCCTCTTCAACGGTGACTCGACCGTGTCGCAGGAGCTGAACATCCTGAAGCGGGGCAACTCGACCGTGAAGCAGGGCAACCTGCTCACGCTCCCGGTCGGCGGTGGGTTCCTCTACGTGCAGCCCGTCTACGTCCAGTCGACCTCGAGTGGTTCGTACCCGCTGCTGCAGAAGGTCCTCGTGGCCTTCGGCGACAAGATCGCGTTCGAGGACACCCTCGACGAAGCGCTGAACTCGCTGTTCGGCGGCGACTCCGGTGCGGCGGCCGGCGACTCCGGCGCAAGCGGCAGCGACAGCGGTTCCGGTTCCGGTTCCGACAGCGGGTCCGGCTCCGACACGGGGTCCGGTTCCGACACGGGTTCCTCGGGCTCCGGATCGACCGGCTCGACCGGCTCGACGGGTTCCGGCTCGACCGACAACGACGCCCTGCAGGAGGCCCTGGCCGACGCCAAGGCAGCCCTGCAGGACCGCCAGGAGGCCTACGCCGACAACGACCTGGTCGCTGCGGCGGAAGCCGACCAGCGCCTCCAGGACGCGATCGAGGCCGCCACGGCAGCCGAGAACGGCAACTGACACACCGTGGCGGGGCACTCGATTTGTGTCCCGCCACGGCCCCGTGTAGGCTTCTAAACGTGCCGCGGGGTGGAGCAGTTCGGTAGCTCGCTGGGCTCATAACCCAGAGGTCGTAGGTTCAAATCCTGCCCCCGCAACCAAGCGTCACATGAAGGCCCCGGTCCAACAGGACCGGGGCCTTCTTCGTGTCTCCGCCGCGAGACGCCCAGCCACGAGACGCGAGACGCGAGACGCGAGACGCCCCGCCACGAGACGCCCGGCGCAGGACGCCCAGCCGCAGGCCCGCCCGCCGCAGACCCCCGGGTACGCTCGCCCCATGGCCACCCTCACGATCGCGGCGGCGCAGTTCGCCCCCGTGGACGACCCCGTCGCCAACCTCGACACCGTGCGCACCGCCGCCGTCGACGCGGCGGCCCGTGGCGCCGATCTCCTCATCACGCCGGAGTACACCTCGTACTTCGCCGCCGACATCGACGATCGGTTCGTGGCGGCCGCGCAGCCCCTGGACGGTCCGTTCGTCTCCGGCCTCCGCGACATCGCCCGCGAGACCGGCATCGCCCTGGTCGTCGGGGTCGCCGAGTCGGCAGACACGCCGGAGCGCTTCCGGAACACCCTGGTCGCGGTGCTCCCGTCGGGCGACCTGGCGGCGACGTACCGGAAGGTCCACCTCTACGACGCCTTCGGCTCGCGGGAGTCGGACCGCATCGAGTCCGGCGACCCGGAGCAGCTGCCGGTCTTCGACCTCGGCGGGGTCCGTGTCGGGCTCGAGACCTGTTACGACCTGCGATTCCCCGAGGTCACGCGACGGCTCGCCGCTCCCGAGACCGGCGCGGCCGACGTCGTCGTCCTCCCGGCGGAGTGGGTGCGCGGCCCCGGCAAGGAGCACCACTGGCGCACGCTCCTCACCGCCCGCGCGATCGAGAACACCGTCTGGGTCGTCGGGGTCGGGCAGACGCCGCCGATCGGGATCGGCGGCTCGGTCGTCCTCGACCCGTCGGGCGTCGCGGTCGCCTCGGCCGGCGCTTCGCCGACCACGCTCACCGCCACGATCGACACCACCGTCACCGACGCCGTCCGACGGGTGAACCCGTCGCTGTCGCTGCGGCGCTACGACGTCGCACTGCGCACCCTGCCTGGAGGCCCGGGGCAGCCCTGACGCGTCGGTCGCGTCCCCGACGCGGTCGCGTCTCAGGCGCCGGGGCGCGCTCCGAGGGTCGCCAGGCGTGCGGTGGCGTCCTCCAGGACACTCCGGCGCTTGCAGAACGCGAAGCGCACCAGGGACCGGTAGCCGGAGACCCGGTCCGGGCGGACGAACGCCGAGACCGGCACGCCCGCGACACCGGCCAACGCGGGCAGTTCGAGGCAGAATGCACGGGCGTCGTCGTACCCGAGCGGCGCGGCGTCGGCGAGCACGAAGTACCCGCCGTCGGGCCGCATCACGTCGAAGCCCGCCGCCGTCAGTCCGTCGGCGAGCAGTTCGTGCTTCGCGCGCAGGTCGGCGGCGATGCCGGTGAAGACCGCGTCGGGCAGGCGGAGTCCCACGGCGACGGCCGGTTGGAAGGGCGCGCCGTTCACGAACGTCAGGTACTGCTTCACCGTCGTGATCGCGTCGACGAGTGCCGGGGGAGCGGTGAGCCAGCCGACCTTCCACCCGGTCGTGTTGAAGGTCTTGCCCGCGCTCGACACCGACACCGTCCGCTCGGCGGCGCCGGGCAGGGTCGCGATGGGCGTGTGCGGGACGTCGAACGTCAGGTGTTCGTAGACCTCGTCCGTGATGATCACCGCGTCGCGCTCGGTGGCCAGGTCGACGATCGTCTGCAGCACCTCGGTGGGCAGGACCCGGCCGGTCGGGTTGTGCGGGGTGTTCACGAGCACGGCGCGGGTGCGGTCGGTGAAGGCCGCGCGGAGCGTGCGCTCGTCGGGCAGGAAGTCGGGCGCGGTGAGCGGGACTGTGACGTGCACCCCGCCGGCCAGCCGGATGAGCGCGCCGTAGGCGTCGTAGAACGGCTCGAAGGTGATCACCTCGTCACCGGGTTCGACCAGCGCGAGGATCGTGGCGGCCAGCCCCTCGGTGGCACCGGCGGTGACGAGGACCTCGCGGTCGGGGTCCACCTCGAGCCCGTACCACCGCTGCTGGTGCTCGGCGATCGCCGCCCGCAGGTCAGGGGTGCCCCGGCCCGGCGGGTACTGGTTCACGCCGTCGCGGATCGCCTGCACCGCGGCCTCGAGCACCTCGGCCGGCCCGTCCTCGTCGGGGAAGCCCTGCCCCAGGTTGACCGCGCCGGTGCTGGCGGCGAGGGCGCTCATCTCGGCGAACACCGTCGGTGCGGGGACCCCGTCCGGTCCCAGCAGCATCGCTCCGTCGGCGGCTCGCAGCCACGGTCCTGCCTGGCGCATGTGGTTCCCTCCCGTGCGGGCGACGACGTGTCGCGCTGAACGGACCCCAACCTAGCTGTCCGTCCCGCGGCGGACCGGGCCACCGTGTACAGCGCACGCATAAGATCGCCAGGGGTGGCTCGCAGCCTCGCCAGAAGGACCGCTCAGGTGCTTGCGACAGACTGCACGAGCTTGAAAGGAGCACGTCCAGCATGACCGACACCACGCCCAGCGGGCAGGGCGACGACCGCCGTCCGGACGATGCGGCTCCGCCTGCCGCCAGTGAGGACGCCGCAGCAGCGGCCACGAGAGGGAACACGTCGATGCCGAACGACTCCGACCAGCCGGACGAGACCCCTCGCCCGAACCAGAACCAGAACCAGAACGACGAGACGACCCCGGACCACACGGACGTGATCCCGTCGTCGACGGACCACCCGACCGACCGCTACACCGCGCCGTACCCCGCCGTCTCGGGCGACTCCTCGGGTGCGCAGCAGGGCGGCTACGGCCAGCAGACGTCGCCGTACGGCCAGCAGTCGCCGCAGAGCCAGAACCCGTACGGCCAGCAGTCGCAGCAGAGCCAGAACCCGTACGGCCAGCAGCCGCAGTACGGCCAGCAGACGCCGCAGGCCCAGAACCCGTACGGCCAGCAGAGCCAGTACGGCCAGCAGCCCCAGAACCCCTACGGCCAGCAGAGCCAGTACGGCCAGCAGCCCCAGAACCCCTACGGCCAGCAGTCCCAGTACGGCCAGTCGGGCGGCGAACGCCCCCGCTACGGCGAGTACGCCCAGCCGACGTCCTCGACCGCTCCGAGCTCGTCCTCCGAGTACGCGAACGCGTCCGCGCAGGCTCCGCAGTCGGCCACGAGCGGCTTCGGTGACGTCGACGGCGCGAACCAGCGCAACGGTCACTACTTCAGCGACGACGCCTCGGGCGCCGCGGCGACCACGACGACCAAGGACCGCTCGGGCCGCAGCAAGCTGCTCCTGCCGGTCATCGCCGCGGTCATCGCCGGCGGTCTGGTGGGCGGCGGTGCCGGTTGGGCCGTCTCCTCGGGCAACGACGGTGGCAGCGTGGTGTCCTCCGGTTCGTCGCAGGGCGGCAACCTGACCGTCAACGACTACGACTCCGCCACCGTGGTCACCGCCGTCGCGGCACAGGCGACCCCGTCCGTCGTCACGATCAACGTGTCCGCGAGCAACGAGGCCGGCACCGGGTCCGGCGTGGTGATGAGCAAGGACGGCTACATCGTCACGAACACCCACGTGGTCACCCTCGACGGTGACAGCTCGAACGGCCGGATCACCGTCACGACCTCGAACGGCAAGATCTACGCGGGCAAACTCATCGGCACCGACCCGACGGTCGACCTCGCGGTCATCAAGATCGACGCGACCGACCTCAAGCCGATGGAGTTCGCGGACTCGTCCAAGCTCAACGTGGGCGACACCGCGGTCGCGATCGGCGCGCCCCTGGGCCTGTCGAACACCGTCACCGACGGCATCGTCTCGACGCTGAACCGCAGCATCCAGGTCACCTCGAGCGCCCCCAGTGAGGGCGGCGACTCGAACGAGGGCGGCAACGGCGGCTCGGGTCCCTTCGACTTCTGGGGCAACGGTGACAACGGCAGCAGCTCGTCCGCGAACACCACCGTCTCGCTCCCGGTCATCCAGACCGACGCATCGATCAACCCGGGCAACTCCGGCGGTGCGCTGCTCGACTCGAAGGGCCGACTGATCGGCATCAACGTGGCCATCGCCTCGGCCGGCAGCTCGTCGTCGGAGTCGGCCGCCGGCAGCATCGGCGTCGGCTTCTCGATCCCGGCCAACCTGGTCAAGCGGGTCGCGAACGAGATCAAGGACAACGGGTCGGCGACCCACGGGCTCCTCGGCGCAACGGTCGGCGACGCCACCGAGGACGCCAGCGCCACCCAGGTCGGCGCCCTCATCAAGTCGGTGTCCAACGGCGGTGCCGCGGCGAAGGCCGGTCTGCAGAAGGGCGACGTCGTCACGAAGATCGGTTCGGCGTCGGTCTCCGACGCCACCGACCTGACCGCGCAGGTGCGCTTCTTCGCGGGCGGCGCCTCGACGACGATCAGCTACGTCCGCGACGGCCAGACCCGCCAGGCCGACGTGAAGCTGGGGACGTTCGACAGCAAGGGCTGACGCCACCACACGACGGACAGGAGGCCCGGGGCACGACGTGCGCCGGGCCTCCAGTCCGTCACGGGGCGCGTCCCGCGTCGACGCAGGTGGGCGGTTCGGCCTCTTGATAGGCTCATGGTCGCTCTGCGGGGCGGCACCGCCCCGGTGCGTCCCGTGCCGCCAGCCAGCACCCCGAGGTACGCATGCAGTCAGACGGACAGCCCCTGCCGGGCGTCTCGTACGTGATGCCCGTGCTCAACGAGGTCACCGAGGTCCGGGCCGCCGTCGGCAGCCTGCTCGACCAGGACTACACGGGCCCGTTCGAGGTCATCCTCGCGCTCGGGCCGTCGATCGACGGCACGAACGAGCTCGTCGCCGAGATGAGCGCTGCCGACCCCCGGATCCGCGCGATCGACAACCCCGTCGGGTCGACGCCCGCCGGGCTGAACGTCGCGATCCGTGCTTCCGTGCACCCCGTCGTCATCCGGGTCGACGCGCACTCGGTCCTGCCCACCGACTACACGCGCATCGCGGTGCACACGCTCCTCGAGTCCGGTGCGGACAACGTCGGCGGCATCATGCGCGCCGAGGGCCGGACCCCCTTCGAGCGGGCCGTCGCCCTGGCCTACGGCAGCCGTGTCGGGCTCGGTGGCACCCCGCACCACGTCGGCGGCACCGCGGGCCCGGCCGAGACCGCCTACCTCGGCGTGTTCCGACGCGAGCGGCTGTTCGACGTCGGACTCTTCGACGAGGGCATCAAGCGCGGACAGGACTGGGAACTCAACCGGCGGCTGCGCCAGACCGGTGGGACCGTCTGGTTCACGCCCGAACTCGTCGTCACGTACCGCCCGCGGCCGAGCCTGAAGCGCCTGGTGCGGCAGTTCGTCGCCACCGGGCTGTGGCGCGGCGAGCTCGCCCGTCGGTTCCCGGCGAACAACGGCCTGCGCTACTTCGTGCCGCCGGCCATGGTGGCGGCGATGGCACTGGGCATCGTCGCCGGGCTCGTCGGCGTCGTCGGCGCCGTGCTCGGTACGCCGCTCGCCTGGGCGCTGCTCGGGTTCGTGGTGCCCGTCGTCTACCTGCTCTTCGTCGTCCTGGGGTCGATCGCCGTGGCGCGCCGCTCCGGGCTGCCGACGCTCCTCTGGCTGCTCGTCGTGCTGCCCTGCATCCACGTGGGCTGGGGGCTCGGGTTCATCATCGGGTTCCTGACCCGCACGTCCGAGCTGACCACCCACACGGGACGGTGACCGAATGACCGACCAGCCCACGACCGGCCGCGGATCTGCACGGCCGACCTCGATCGCCGAGCTCCGGGCCGTCGCCCAGCCGGACGAGGTCCGTGCCCGCGCCAACGCCGAGCACTGGACGGCCTCGCTGTACCTGCGCGACGTCTCGCCGTACCTGACCTGGGTGCTCCTGAAGACCCGTGTCAGCGCGAACCAGGTCACCGGCCTGATGATCCTGGTGGGCTGGAGCGTCGCTGCCGCCCTCCTCATCCCTGGCATCTGGGGCGCCGCGCTGGCGCTCGTGCTCGGCCAGCTGCAGATGCTCGTCGACTGCTCCGACGGCGAGGTCGCCCGGTGGCGCGGCACCAAGTCGCCCGCCGGGGTGTTCCTCGACAAGGTGGGGCACTACACGACCGAGGGCCTGATCCCGGTCGCGCTCGGCATCCGGGCAGCCACCTGGCCGATCCACGACGCCGACTGGATGTGGACCACGATCGGCTGCGCACTCGGACTGGTCATCGTGCTGAACAAGGCCCTCAACGACATGGTGCACGTGGCCCGCGCGAACGCCGGGCTCGACAAGCTCGTCGACCGACGGGACGCCTCCACCGCGCCGTCGGGTCGGAAGCTCGCCTCGCTCCGCCGTCTGGCGAAGTTCCTGCCGTTCCACCGCCTGTACCACTCGGTCGAGCTGAGCATGCTCGCGTTCGTCTTCGCCCTGCTCGCCCTGGTGATCGGCGACCCGCTCGCCAGCCGGATCCTGGTCGGTGCGCTGTTGCCGCTCGCCGTGCTCGCGACGGTCGGGCACTTCCTGGCGATCATCGCCTCGAAGCGGGTCAAGGCGTGACCGAGGACACGACCGTGCCCGGAACGCTGCGCCGCCACGCGGTGGTGCACCGCGGACGACCGCGCGTCGCCGTCGTGAGCCTGTCGCAGGGCACCCGGCCGGACGACCTGCGCCGCGGGCTGGACAGCGTGCTCGCGCAGCAGGACGTCGAGCTCGACGTCGTCTGCGTCGGCAACGGCTGGGCGCCGACCGGGCTGCCGGACGGCGTTCGGGCGCTGGCCCTGCCCGAGAACGTCGGGATCCCGGCCGGGCGCAACGCCGGGGCCGAGGTCGTCGACGGCGACTACGTGTTCTTCCTCGACGACGATGCGTCGGTGCCGTCGCCGACGTTCCTGCGCGACGCGATCGCGGTGCTCGAGCACGATCCGTCGCTCGGCCTCGTGCAGCCGCGGGTCGTCGACCCCACGGGCGCCGCGAACCCCCGCCGGTGGGTGCCGCGGATCCGGAAGGGCGAGCCGGACCACTCGTCGCCGGTCTTCTCGGTCTGGGAAGGCGCCGTCGTGCTGCCGATGGACGTGTACCGGGCCGTCGGCGGCTGGGGTGCCGAGTACTTCTACGCCCACGAGGGCATCGAGCTCGCCTGGCGCGTCTGGGACGCCGGCCGTCGGACCTGGTACGCCGGGGACCTCGTCGCGCACCACCCCGCGATCGACCCGGCGCGGCACACCGAGTACTACCGGTTGAACGCCCGGAACCGGGTGTGGCTCGCTCGGCGCAACCTGCCGACGGTGCTGCGACCGCTGTACGTGGGGTCGTGGGCCGCGATCCAGATCGCGCGCTGGTGGCGTCACCCCCGCCGACTGGCCACCTGGTTCGGTGGGATCCGTGAAGGATGGACGACCGACTGCGGTCCGGTCCGCCCGATGGGCTGGCTCACAGTCGCACGGATGACCATCGCAGGGCGGCCGCCGGTCGTCTGACCCGCCCGCCCCGTACCGCCCGAGCAGACCCGGAGAAGGACCATGTCGATCATCAGCGACCTGCGGACCGCACTGCGGCTCGTCGAGCGACTCCTGACGTCGCGCCGGAGCCGGCGGCAGCTCGCGCAGCGACTGCCATCCGCGCCGAAGCCGACGCCCGGTTCGGTCGAGATCGCCGTGTACTTCGCCGACGGTCCGGTCAACATGTACCAGGTGCGCCAGTGGTACGCGCCGCTGGCCGAACTCGCGAAGACGCACCCGGTGGCGATCGTCTCGCGGAGTCCGGGCACCATGCTGACCCTGCTCGACGAGTCGCCCGTGCCCGCGGTCTACGCCCGGCAGGTGGTCGACCTCGAGCACTTCGTCGACACCCAGGCGCCGAAGGTGGTGCTGTACGTCAACCAGAACGCCCGCAACTTCCAGATGATGCGGTACGGGCGGATGTGGCACGTCTTCGTCAACCACGGCGAGAGCGACAAGATGTACATGACCACGAACCAGTTCAAGGCGTACGACTACGCCCTGATCGCGGGGGACGCAGCGCGCGATCGTCTGGCCGAGGCGCTGTGGGACTACGACCTGGACGCCCGGACCATCGCGATCGGACGCCCGCAGGCCGACCACTTCGCCGGAGCGGCCCCGTACCCGGACGACGACCGGACCGTCGTGCTCTACGCCCCGACGTGGGAGGGCGACCGCGGTGCCGCAGCGTACGGGTCGATCGCGTCGCACGGCACGGTCATCGCCGAGCAGGTGCTGGCGTCGCCCCGCCACCGGCTGGTCTACCGCCCGCACCCGCGCAGTGGTGTGCTCGACCCGGCGTACCGCGCGGCGCACGAGCGCATCGTGGCGGCGATCAGCGCGGCCAACGCCGCCGATCCCGCCGCGCACCACCTGTACGACGACGGCGGTGACCTCGGCTGGCAGCTGGCGGACGCTGACGTCGCGATCACGGACATCAGCGCGATGATCTACGACCGGCTGGCGGTCGGCAAGCCGCTCATCGTCACGCGGCCGGTCTCGCCCGAGGCCGACGTCGACGAGCGGGGCTACCTGAGCGACGCGAACTGGCTGACCGCGGCGGACGCCCCGTCGGTGCTCGCCCGGGTCGACGCGGCCGCGAGCGACGCCGAGGAGCTTGCACGCCTGCAGCACTGGGTCGCACGGTACTTCGGCGACACGACCCCGGGTGCCGCCACCGAGCGGTTCCACGAGGCAGTGGAGTGGTTGCTCGAGCGGTGGCGGACCGTCGCGGCCGAACGCGACGGGCGCTGACGGCCGGTCGTCACCCCGGTTGCTCCGTGGCGCAGGTCGGCGCAGGGTCACGGCTGGAGCCCCGGCCCGACGAGTGACATCCGCCAGAGGTACTCGGACCGGTCGGGCCGACGCCACCGCACGATGACGACCCCCGTGTCCTCGGGGTCGGCGCCGAACACCGCCAGCGACAACGACCTGCCCGGGTCGAGGCGGCGCACCGCGAGCGGCGGGCAGTAGCCGTTGCCCAGATGGGTGAGGGAGAGCCCGTCGACCGGCTCGGGGCCGGTGTTGACGAGGTCGTACCGACGCGGTGCGTGCGATCGGTCGACGGCGAACGGGACGGCGTACGCGGTTGGTGGGTGGTGCATGGGTGGAACGTTAGGGGGAGGGTCCGACGGCGGGACCCCGGGGGCGCTCACGAGGGCCGGGGCTGTGGAGGGAGCCAGCGATACCGGTGTTGGTGCAGGGGGAGTACCCCGGCCGGTCAGGAGCCGTAGTCGGCCGCGTACCGGGCCAGCGCGGCCTCGATGGTGCCGTCGAGCTGCAGACGACCCTTGTCGAGGTAGAGCCCCCGGTCGCAGAAACGACGGAGGTCCTTGTCGCTGTGGGAGACGAAGAACAGCGTCCGGCCGCCGGCCAGGAGCTGCTCGATCCGCTTGTAGCACTTCTCGCGGAAAGCCTTGTCGCCCACCGCCAACACTTCGTCGACCAGGATGACCGGTTCGTCGAGCCGCGAGATCACCGCGAACGCGATGCGGACCTTCATGCCGCTCGACAGGTGCTTGTAGGGGGTGTCCACGAAGTCGGCGATCTCGGCGAAGTCGATGATCTCGTCGAAGGCGTCGCGGATCTCGGCCCGCGACATGCCGTGCAGACCCGCCGTCAGGTACACGTTGTCGCGCACCGTGAGGTCCCCGACGAAGCCACCGGTGATCTCGATGAGCGGGGCGACGCCGGCACCCACGTCGACGCGGCCCTCGTCGGGCAGCATGACCTGCGCCACGAGCTTCAGCAGGGTCGACTTGCCCTGGCCGTTCCGCCCCACGACGCCGATCGCCTCGCCCGGGCGGACGTCGAACGACACGTTGCGGAGCGCCCAGAACTCATCGGCACGCTTGCGGCGCCCGCGTCCGGCGAACAGGTCCTTGAAGTTCCGGCTCGCGCGACGGTTGCGCTTGAAGCAGATGCCGGCGTCGCGCACCGAGATGACCGGTGCGACGGTCTCGGTGCGACTGGTCTGGTCGGTCGCGGTCATCACAGCTCCTTCAGCACGCGGTGCTCGCTGCGGCGGAACACCGCGAACCCGATCACCAGGACGATGCCGGTCACGACCACCGAGGCGCCGACCTCGAGCCAGTCGAGCTGGCCGGGGAAGAACGCCGCGCGGTACATGCCGAAGATGCCGGTGAGCGGGTTGATCGCGGCGATGTCGCGCAGGGCTGAGGGCAGCGCGTGCGTGCCGTAGATGATCGGGGACGCGTAGAACAGGAACCGCAGCACGAGCTTGGTGGCGCGCTCGAGGTCACGGAAGAAGACCACCAGCGGGGCGACGATGAGGCCCAGGCCGTAGACCAGCGCGCACTGCAGCACGATCGCCAGCGGGAAGAACACGACCTGCCAGTGCAGGTGGGCACCCGTCGCGATCGCGAAGGCCGCCAGGACCGGCAGGCTCAGCAGGAACTCGATGCCCTTCGACGCGATGATCCGTGCCACCCAGATGGTGCGGGGGATGGTGGTCGAGCGGATGAGCTTCGATTCCTTGATGAACGCCCGGGTGGAGTCCGAGACGCCGCCGGTGAACCACATCCACGGCAGCAGCGCGGACAGCAGGAACACGATGTACGGATCTTCACCGACCGAGCCGCGGTGGAAGACCTGCGTGAAGACGAACCAGTAGATCCCCGACATCACGAGCGGGTCGAGGATCGACCACACGTAGCCGAGCGCCGACGTCGAGTAGCGGACCCGAAGGTCGCGGACGGTCAGCAACCACAGGGCCTGACGATAGCGCCGACCGGCGCTCCGGGCCTTCGCGGGTGCGGGAGCCACGGGCGCGGTCGGCGCACTCGCTGTGGTCACGGTTTCCCTCCGGGCGGAACCGCCGAGGGGGTCCTGACGGTGGTTCAGGCGAACAGGTTGTTCGCGCGCTCGAGGTCCTCGGCGAAGTCGATCTCGACCGCGTACAGGTCGGAGATGTCGATCGGCGTCCAGCGTAGCCCGTCCTCGGCGATGGCAGCCTCGATGCCGCCCTCGAAGTACTCCTGGTCGTCGACGCGCCCGAGCTGGCGGATGAGGGCCTGCTTGTCGGCGGCGGAGACGTAGTTGATGCCGACGGCTTCGCCGAGACCCCCGACAACCTGCTTGGAGAGCTTGTGGATGAAGCCCTCGGCGTCGACGGTGTACTTGACCTCTTCGTCGGAGACCTTGTCGGTGTTGACGCTGACGAAGGAACGGCCCTCGTCGATCATGTCGGCCGCACGGACGAGCGCCATCGGGTCGAAGACCACGTCGCCGTTCATCCAGAGGACACCGCTCTTGCCGGTCGCCTTGAGGGCACGCAGCAGGCTCTTCGAGGTGTTGGTGGAGTCGTAGGACTCGTTGTAGACGAAGTTCGCTTCGGGGAACGCCTCGACGATGTGCTCCGACTTGTAGCCGACGACGATCGTCACGCGGGCGCTCGAACCGAACGCGGCGCGGATGTTGTCGAACTGCTGCTGCATGATGGTGCGGCCGTCACTGAGCTCCGTGAGCGGCTTCGGCAGGCTGCGGCCGAGACGGCTGCCCATCCCCGCTGCGAGGATCACGATCTGCGTGGTCATGCTGGTCCCTTCTGGTGTCCGCCCGCGCACCCTGGGGTACGGGCGGGCCTCGTCGAGTCTGCGCTTCCAACGTCCGAGTTGCCCGAGAACCGGTCGCGTCGACGTGGTCGTCGCAGCGAGGAGGCTGCCGGGATCGCCTGCTGGAGCAGGTTTCCAAGTGGTGAACACTCCTTCGTGCCCTGGTGAATGATACGGAAACACCCCCTCGCGGGGTACGGGTCTGCGTGCTTCGTACTCAATTCGTGACCCTGGCCGCGACGGTTCCCGACGGTCGGAGAGCGTTGGTACGGTGGGTCGATGCCAGCGCGAGCAGAGAACGAGGACGTGTACGCCACGGCCGACGCTGCCTGGATGACCGAGGCGGGGGACGCCGACGACGCGGACACCGCCGCGGCTGCTGAGGACGACGCAGCCGACGACGACACGGGGGACACTGATGCGGACGACGCCGCCACTGATGACGCGATGACCGACGGGACGGCCGTCCGCACCGACGCGACGACGGCGACCCACCCGGACGACGCGACGACCGGCACCGACGCGACGACCGAGACCCGCACCGACGACACGACGACGGACAACCGCACCGACGACGCGACGGCCGCAGCGCCCCGCCCCGCGAAGGCGCGCAACGGCAAGGGACGCACCAAGCGCCCGACGAAGGCCGCCCCGCGGACCGACGCCGCGCCTCCCGTCCCGACCGACGCGGACGACGCGACGGACGTCGCGGACCGGGCGAGCACCGCCGCGCCCGCGGCGAAGAAGCGTGCGCCCCGCACCGCCGCCCCGAAGCAGCCGCAGACGCTCCAGCCCGTCGTGCTCGCAGCGAGCGGCCTGGTCAAGCGGTACGGGCAGACCCTGGCCGTCGACGAGGTCGACCTCGAGATCCGGCAGGGCTCCATCTTCGGCGTGGTCGGCCCGAACGGCGCCGGCAAGACGACGACCCTCTCCATGATCACCGGACTGCTGCGCCCCGACGCCGGCTCGGTGACGGTGCTCGACCACGACGTCTGGGCCGACCCGACGGCGGCGAAGCGCAGTCTCGGTGTGCTGCCGGACCGGCTCCGCCTGTTCGACCGGCTGACCGGTGCGCAGCTCCTCTACTACTCGGCCACGCTCCGTGGGCTCGACGGTGCCACCGCCCGGAAGCGCAGTGCCGACCTCGCCGAGGCCTTCGGGCTGGGCGAGGCGCTCGGCCGCCAGGTCGCCGACTACTCCGTCGGCATGGCGAAGAAGATCGCCCTGGCCGCGACCCTGATCCACTCGCCGCGGGTGCTCGTGCTCGACGAACCGTTCGAGTCGGTCGACCCGGTGAGTGCGGCGACGATCACGGAAATCCTGCGCCGGTACACCCGGGGTGGCGGCACGGTCGTGCTGTCCAGCCACTCGATGGAGCTCGTGCAGCGCACCTGCGACTCGGTCGCCATCATCGTCGGCGGCAAGGTCCTGGCGTCCGGCACCATGGCCCAGGTCCGCGGGCGCAAGAGCCTCGAGGACAAGTTCGTCGAACTCGCCGGCGGTCGTGTCGTCGCGGAGAGCATGGAATGGTTGCACAGCTTCTCCGGCTGAGGGCGGACCTGCTCGCGGGCGAGGTCCGCGGCACCGCCCGCCGGTCCGTCGCCGTCGTGCTCGGGAGCCTCGCCGGGCTCCTCGCCGCCGTGTTCGTCGCGTCGCAGACCATCGCCCTCGGTGACGCCGACCCGGACGTCGCACGTGCCGTCATCGTGCCCGTCGGCACCCTGATCACCTTCGGGTTCACGGTCGTGCCGCTCGTCGTCGGCCGGAGCGACCAGCTCCACCCGCGGCGCTTCGCGGTGTTCGGCATCGAGCGCCGTCGCCTGGCGATCGGACTCGTCGTCGCCGGCCTCGTCGGCATCCCGGTGATCGGTGTGGTCGTCGTCGCGGTCGGCCAGGTCGTCGCCTGGGCTCGCGACCCCGGTCTCGGGCTGCTCGCGGTGCTCGGCGGGCTGCTCGGCGTCGCCACGTGCGCGCTCCTCATTCGGGTCTGCTGCACCGTCGGCTCCCGGCTGATCGGGCCGGACCGCTCCCGCGACGCCGGGTGGCTGGTGGCCCTGGTCATCATCGCGCTCTCGATCCCGACGGTGGCGCTGCTGCTGCGCGTCGACTGGCTCGACCCGCAGGGCGCCGAGATGCAGCGCGTCGCGGACGTCGCCGGGTGGACCCCGTGGGGTGCCGCGTGGGCCGTGCCCGCCGAGGTCGCGAGCGGCCACGTCGGGCACGGTGTCCTGAAGCTCCTCGTCGCGGTCGTCGTCGTCGCGCTCCTCGCCTGGGCGTGGTGGGCACTCGTCGGCCGTGCGCTCGAGACCGTCGACGACCGCGCCCGCACCCGCCGCTACCAGGGCCTGGGCTGGTTCGACCGGTTCGGTTCGGCCCCGGTGTCGGCCGTCGCCGCCCGGGCGCTCACCTACTGGGTTCGCGACCCGCGGTACCGCACGTCGTACCTGATCATCCTGCTCGTGCCGATCGTCGTCATCCCGCTCGGTGTCGCCGGGGTGCCGTGGCAGTGGACCGCCCTCGTGCCGCTGCCGCTGATGGCCCTGATCGCCGGGTTCCTGCCGCACAACGACGTCTCGTACGACAACACCGCCGTGTGGCTGCACGTCGCCTCGGGTGCGCCCGGGTGGAGCGACCGGCTCGGCCGTGTCGTGCCCGTGCTGGTCGTGGGGGCGCCCGCGATCGTCGCCGGGGCCGCACTGTCCGCCCGGCTGTTCGGAGACTGGGCGGCGTTCCCGCTGCTCATCGGCGTGAGTGCGAGCGCGCTGCTGTCCGGGCTCGGGTTGTCGAGCGTCCTGTCCGTGCTCATGCCCTACCCGACGGTGCGCCCGGGCGACCACCCGTTCCAGCAGCCCCAGGCCGCCGGCGTCACCGCCACGGTCGCGCAGGCGTCCATGGTGATCGGCATCGTGCTCTGCACGGTCCCCGCAGCCTGCCTCGCGGTGCTGGCCGTCGTGCAGGGTCCGGAGCCCTGGTCGGTGCTGACGCTCCTGGTGGGCATCGGGGTCGGTGCCGTCGTGCTCGTGATCGGTGTCTCCGCCGGCGGACGCCTGTTCGACCGCCGCGGACCCGACCTGCTCGCCGCGGCACAGCGCAACTAGCGGCGCAGCGCAACGAGCGGCGCAGCGCAACGAGCGGCGCAGCGCATCGAGCACCGAGCGACTCCGCGCGACGATCGCCCAGCGCGGACGAGCGGCGCGCCCGAGGGCGGACCGTCGTACCCTGGACCCATGAGCATGACGGAACCAGGCGGCGGCCTCGACGTGATGGACCGGGAGCTCGAGAAGCTCCTCGAAGACGAAGCGATCGAACCCGGTGACCACGAGCGGTTCTCGCACTACGTCAAGAAGGACAAGATCCTGCAGTCGGCCCTGTCCGGCAAGCCGGTCAAGGCCCTGTGCGGCAAGAAGTGGATCCCGGGTCGCGACCCGGAGAAGTTCCCGGTCTGCCCGGACTGCAAGGCCATCTACGAGAAGATGAAGGCCGAGTAGCCGCGACCAGCAGACGGACGGGAGGCCCGTGGCGACGCCGCCACGGGCCTCCCGTCCGTCCGTCGGTCGCTTCGTGAGCAGCAATGGTCGCGTCCCTCACGCAGACCCGACCATTGCTGCTCACGAAGCGGCGTCGCGTGACGCGCGCGCCACGCGCGCGTGCGTGCGCCCTAGATCACCAGGGTGGGGATGGCGGGGTCGCCGCGCCCGATGCGCGACGCGTCTGCGGGCAGCTCCGCCTTCGCGCGCTTGTGGTGCGCGCGTGCGGCCTCGACGCCCTGCGTGCCGAGGAACGCCGGGTCGACCTCGCCGCCGGTGACCACGGGGACCAGCAGTGGCCGCTCGTCCGGGCCGACCTGCGCACCGGTGAGCACGATCTCGGCGGTGGCGACGCCGTTGCGGAGTCGTCGGCCCGCTTCCTTCCGGCCGCCGATCGACGCCTTGTCGGCCGACTTCTTGGCGACGGGGACCCAGTCGCCGCCGTCCGTGTCCCGGTGCGCGACGAGCTTGAACACCATGCCGGCGGCCGGGTGCCCGGAGCCGGAGACGACCGAGGTGCCGACGCCGTACGAGTCGACCGGGGCGGCTCGGAGCGCCGCGATCGTGTACTCGTCGAGGTCGTTCGTCACCGTGATCTTCGTGCCCGTCGCGCCGAGGCGGTCGAGCTGCGCCCGCACGGCGGCGACGACGGACGGCAGGTCGCCGCTGTCGATCCGGACGCCGCCGAGCTTGCCGTCGGTGAGCCGGACGGCCGTCTCGACCGCGGCCTCGATGTCGTAGGTGTCGACGAGCAGGGTCGTGCCGTTGCCGAGCGCGCCGAGCTGCGACCGGAACGCCTGCTCCTCGGAATCGTGCAGCAGCGTGAAGGCGTGCGCGGCGGTGCCCATCGTGGGGATGCCCCAGGTGCGCCCGGCCTCGAGGTTGCTCGTCGCGCCGAAGCCGGCGATGTACGCGGCACGGGCGGCAGCGACGGCGTTCCACTCGCCGGTGCGGCGGGAGCCCATCTCGGCGAGTGGTCGGCCGTCGGCGGCGGACACCATCCGGGCGGCGGCCGAAGCGATCGCGGAGTCCGCGTTGAAGATGCTCAGGGCGAGGGTCTCGAGCACGACGGCCTCGGCGAAGGTGCCCTCGATCTGCAGGATGGGGGAGTTCGGGAAGTAGACCTCGCCCTCCCGGTACGCGCGGACGTCGCCGCTGAACCGGTAGTCGGCGAGCCACGTGGCGGTGCCGGCGTCGATGACGCCGCGGTCGCGCAGGAACCCGATCTCCTCGTCGCCGAAGCGGAAGTCCCCGAGGGCGGTGAGGAAGCGTCCGAGCCCGGCCGCGACGCCGTAGCGGCGGCCGTCCGGCAGCCGCCGGGCGAACACCTCGAAGACGCATCGGCGGTCGGCGGTGCCGTCCTTCAGGGCGGCGTCCACCATGGTGAGCTCGTACTGGTCGGTGAGGAGCGCGCTGGTCACGTCTCCGACACTAGTGACGTGACCCTCGGGAGGCCCGGATCACCTCGGCCGCCCGGCGCGCGTGGCGCGCGTGGCCGCGTCGGTGCTGGTCGGCCTGCGTCGGTACGCTGGTGCCGTGACGGATGCACCGATCGGAGTCTTCGACAGCGGGGTCGGCGGCCTCACCGTGGCCCGCGCCATCATCGACCAGCTCCCGCGCGAGAGCATCCGGTACGTCGGTGACACCGTGCACTCGCCCTACGGCCCGAAGCCCATCGCCGACGTCCGCCGCTACGCGCTCGAGGTCATGGACGACCTGGTCGAGCAGGGTGTGAAGGCCCTGGTGATCGCGTGCAACACCGCCTCGTCCGCCGTGCTCCGCGACGCCCGCGAACGGTACGAGCAGGCGTACGGCATCCCCGTGGTCGAGGTCATCCAGCCCGCGGCCCGCGCAGCCGTCAAGCAGACCCGCACCGGTCGCGTCGGGGTGATCGGCACCGTCGGCACCATCGCGTCGCGTGCCTACGAGGACGCCTTCGCGGTCGCCGCCGACGTCACGCTGACCACCGCCGCCTGCCCCCGGTTCGTCGAGTTCGTCGAGGCCGGGGACACCTCCTCGCCGTCGCTGCGCGAGATCGCGGCCGGCTACCTCGACCCGATCCGTGCCGCCGACGTCGACACCCTCGTGCTCGGCTGCACCCACTACCCGCTCATGTCCGCCGCGATCCAGTTCGTCATGGGTCCGGAGGTCACGCTCGTCTCCAGCGCCGAGGAGACCGCGAACGACGTCTACCGCCGGCTCGTGGAGCACGGGCTCGAGCGCACCGCGACCACCGCCCCGACCTACTCGTTCGAGGCGACCGGCGACGACAAGAACGGCTTCATCCGGCTCGCCCGGCGCTTCCTCGGTCCCGAGGTCTCGAGCGTCGGCCACCTCCAGACGGGGGCCATCACGCTGCCCCGCACCGAAAGGACCCCATGACCGACAACCTCCGCGTCGACGGCCGTACCGCCACCGACCACCGTCCCGTCACCATCGAGCGGGGGTGGAGCACGCAAGCCGAGGGCAGCGCGCTCATCTCCTTCGGCAACACCAAGGTGCTCTGCACCGCGTCCTTCACCAACGGCGTGCCCCGCTGGCTCGCCGGCAAGGGCACCGGCTGGGTCACCGCCGAGTACTCGATGCTGCCGCGGTCGACGAACGAGCGCATGCAGCGCGAGTCCATCAAGGGCAAGGTCGGCGGCCGCACCCACGAGATCTCCCGCCTGATCGGTCGTTCGCTCCGCGCGGTCGTCGACACGAAGGCCCTGGGTGAGAACACCCTGGTCATCGACTGCGACGTGCTGCAGGCCGACGGCGGCACCCGCACGGCGTCGATCACGGGCGCGTACGTGGCGATGGCCGACGCCATCGAGTGGGGCCGCGCCAAGGGCTTCATCGCGAAGAAGGCCACCCCGCTCACCGACAGCGTGCAGGCGATCTCGGTCGGCATCGTCAAGGGGGAGCCGATGCTCGACCTGGCCTACACCGAGGACTCCGCCGCCGACACCGACATGAACATCGTCACGACGGGGTCGGGCAAGTTCATCGAGGTGCAGGGCACCGCCGAGCACGCGCCGTTCGACCGTGACGAGCTGAACGTCCTGCTCGACCTCGGCCTGGCCGGCAACCAGTCGCTCGCGGCGATCCAGCGTTCGGTCCTGGGTCTGGCGTGACGTCCCGCGAGGTGGTGCTGGCCACCCACAACCAGGGCAAGGTCGTCGAACTGCGCGAGATCCTCGGGTCGGCGCTGGGCGAGGGTGTCGAACTCGTCGGCTACGACGGCCCCGAGCCGGTCGAGGACGGCGACAGCTACGCCGCGAACGCCCTGATCAAGGCGCGTGCCGCCGTCGCGCACACCGGGTTGCCGGCGCTCGCCGACGACTCCGGGATCGCCGTCGACGCCCTCGGTGGTGCACCGGGCATCCACTCGGCCCGCTACGCCGGTACCCGCTCGGACGCCGACAACATCGCGCTGCTGCTCACGAACCTGCAGGGCGTCGTCGAGCGGACCGCCGCGTTCGTGTGCGCTGCCGCCTTTGTGACGCCCGACGGTCAGGAGCACGTCGTCGAGGCGGTCTGGAACGGGGAGGTGCTGACCGAGCCCGTCGGTGACGGCGGGCACGGCTACGACCCGGTGTTCCGGCCGGACGACGCCGACCGCTCGTCGGCGGAGCTCACCCGCGACGAGAAGAACGCCCTGTCGCACCGCAGCAAGGCGTTCCGCGGGATCGCACCGATCGTGCGGGAGCACTTCGGCGTCTGAGCGCCGGCGCTCTCTTCGTCCCGCACAACCGAAGTCGCCCCGAACCACGTGATCACGTGGTCCGGGGCGACTTTGGTTGTGCGCCGGTGCTGCGGCTAGAGCGTCGGGTCGACGGTCGGGGCCGTGGTGGCCTCGGCCTCGTTCGTGTGCTTCGCCTTGCGGGCGTTGCGCAGGTACGTCAGCGCCATCGGCACGACGGTCACGACGACCGCGGCGAGCAGGATGATGTCGATGTACTCGCGGACGATGTGCGCCACGAACGGGATGTGCCCGATGAAGTACCCGAGGAACGTCACGCCGACGCCCCAGACCACGGCGCCGATCGCGTTGTAGAGCGAGTACTTCTTGTAGTCCATCCGGCCGACGCCCGCGGCGATCGGGGCGAAGGTGCGGACGACCGGCACGAAGCGCGCCAGGATCACGGCCAGGGGGCCGAAGCGGTGGAAGAACGCGTTGGTGCGCTCGACGTTCGCCTTCGAGAAGAGCCCGCTGTCCTTCCGCTCGAAGATGGGTGGCCCGGCCTTCTTGCCGATGTAGTACCCGAGCTCGCCGCCGAGGAACGCGGCGGCGCCGATCATCAGCGCCGCGACCCAGATCGGGATGCCGCCGATCTCGCCACCGCGGTCGAAGGCGAACAGGCCGGTGATGACCAGCAGGCTGTCGCCCGGGAAGATGAAGCCGATGAGCAGACCGGTCTCGGCGAACACGATCGCGCAGACCACGAGCACGGCGATGGCCCCGAAGTGGTCGAGGATGTACTGCGGATCGAGCCACGGGATCAGGGCGAGTGCGACGGAGTGCATGGTTCTTCCGGTCGTGGAGCGGGAGTCACGGGGAGGACTCCCGCGGGATGAGGGTACCGCCCGGAAGTGACCGGGCCATCCCTCGCAGGGTTGACCTGCACGAGGCGTGCGGATGACCGCAACGGTGCGCCAGGACGGACTCGGTGCGGAAGGAGGGACTCGAACCCTCACGCCTGGGGCACAGGAACCTAAATCCTGCGTGTCTACCGATTCCACCACTCCCGCGAGCAGCGGCAGTCTACCGAGCGCGGGGTGCAGGGCGGACGTGCGCCGGGCCTCCAGGCCGTGGGACGCACCGTGCGCACTCCGTGACCCGGTGCGAGGAACCGTACGTGGTGCGGGGTGGGCCGAGTGCCACCGAGTACGGAACGGCAGCGCGTCAGCGCAGCGGACGCGGCAGGTACCGGGGCACGTACCGGAGCAGGATGCCCGCACCGACCAGGCCGAGCACGCCCATCACCCCGCTCGCGACGGCGATGGACGCGACGGCGGTCACGCCGGAGATGAGGAGCGGTGCGGCCGCCGACCCGAAGTCGCCGGTGAACCGCCACGCCCCCAGGAACGGTGCCGGGGCGTCGCGCGGTGCGAGGTCCGCGCCGAGCGTCATGAGGATGCCGGAGCCGACCCCGTTGGCCAGGGACATGCCCATCGCGATCGCGACGAACCAGCCGACCCGTGCGTCCAGGTGGCCGCTCCAGGCGAGCAGGAAGTAGCTGATGCTCAGGCCGAGCATGCAGGGCAGGGCGCTCGCGAGGCGTCCCCACCGGTCCATGATCTGCCCGCTCGTGTAGAACAGCGCGAAGTCGACGGCTCCGGCGATGCCGATCACGAGTGCCGCGGTCGAGTCGTCGAGGCCGACGCTCACCGCCCAGAGCGGCAGGATCACCTGCCGCCCGGCGCGCATCGCACCGATCAGGCCGGCGCCGCTGCCGAGCCGCAGCAGGACCGCCCCGTTCGCGCGGATGGTGCGGAAGAGCCCCTGCGCCTCCTGCTGGACGAACTGCGCCCCGGTGTCGGCGGGTGGTTCGGTCGCGTGGTCGCTCGCGTCCGTCGCGTGGTCGGCCGACAGCCGGGAGGCCCGTGGCGGCAACCGCAGACCGCGTGTGCCCGTCGCGGGGTCGCGCAGCACCAGGAGCACGGTCGCCGCCGCCAGACAGCAGACGACGTGGATCCAGAAGGCGCTGCTGGTGGTGCCGGTCAGGTGGATGACGCCGGCGGCGATGAACGGGCCGACGAAGTAGCCGAAGCGGAAGACGCCGCCCAGGCTCGACAGTGCCCGGGCCCGGATCCGCAGGGGGATCGCGGTGGTCATGTAGGCGTGCCGGGCGAGGGCGAACACCGCGGTGGAGACGCCGACCAGGAACACCCCGAGTGCCAGGACCCAGGCGTTCGCGGCCGTCGTGGCGACGATGAGCCCGACCACGGACACGAGCGCGGCGCCGACCATGGCGTTCCGCTCGCCGATGCGGGCGACGACGATGCCGGACGGCACGTCGCCGATGAGCTCCCCGACCAGGATGAGCGAGGCGACGAAGCCCGCGAACGCCAGGCTGGCACCGAGCGAGTCGGCCGCGATCGGGATGATCGGGATGATCGCGCCCTCACCGATCGCGAAGAGCGCAGCGGGCAGGAACCCGGACAGCAGGACGGACCGGAAGTCGAATGAGTCGTTCCCCGTCGTGGCCATCGCCCGACCAACGGTACGCCAGCGGTACCGCTTCGTCGGCGGGTTACCCTGGACGCATGCGTGTTCTTGCGGCGATGAGCGGTGGTGTCGACTCGGCGGTGGCCGCAGCCCGGGCGGTCGACGCCGGCCACGACGTGGTGGGTGTGCACCTGGCCCTGAGCCGGATGCCCGGCACCCTGCGCACCGGCAGCCGCGGGTGCTGCACCATCGAGGACTCGATGGACGCCCAGCGCGCCGCGTCGGCGCTCGGGATCCCGTACTACGTGTGGGACTTCTCGGCCCGGTTCAAGGAGGACGTCGTCGACGACTTCGTGGCCGAGTACCAGGCCGGCCGCACCCCGAACCCCTGCATGCGCTGCAACGAGCGGATCAAGTTCGCGGCGCTGCTCGAGAAGGCACTGGCCCTGGGCTTCGACGCCGTCGCGACCGGGCACTACGCCTCGATCGTCACCGGTCCGGACGGCTCCCGCGAGCTGCACCGGTCGGCCGCGTGGGCGAAGGACCAGTCGTACGTGCTCGGGGTCCTGACCGCCGAGCAGCTGCAGCACGCGATGTTCCCGCTCGGCGCGACGCCGTCGAAGGACGAGGTCCGGGCCGAGGCCGCCGAGCGCGGGCTGACGGTCGCCCAGAAGCCGGACTCCTACGACATCTGCTTCATCCCGGACGGCGACACCCGCGGCTGGCTGGCGGACCGCGTCGGCACCGCCCCCGGCGAGGTCGTCGAGCGTGACGGCACGGTCGTCGGCTCGCACGAGGGCGCCACCGGCTACACCGTCGGACAGCGCCGCGGCCTGGCCCTCGGTCGCCCGGCACCGGACGGCAAGCCCCGGTTCGTGCTCGAGATCCGCCCGAAGGACAACACCGTCGTCGTCGGCCCGAAGGAAGCCCTCGCCGTCACCTCGATGTCCGGCTCTCGGTTCACCTGGGCGGGCACTGCCCCGGCCGACCCCGCGACGCCGTTCGCCTGCGACGTGCAGATCCGCGCGCACGCCGACCCGGTGCCCGCGACGGCCCGCGTGCAGGACGACGTGCTCGTGATCGACGTCGACGAGCCGCTGCACGGGGTCGCTCCCGGCCAGACGGCTGTGGTCTACGTCGGCACGCGGGTGCTCGGCCAGTGCACGATCGACACCACGGTCAGCGCCGTCCCCGTCGACGCCTGACCCCGCCGCCCCCGGGGCACACGCTCGCTGCACGCCGCGTCGGTGGTGCACGGTAGAACTGATGCCATGAGCGAGACCGACGCGACGTTCGAGACCATCGACCCCGACGGGCTCGATGCCGCCCAGGCCGCGCGCGAGGTCGACCGGTTGCGCGCCCGCGTCACCGAGCTGCGCCACGACTACTACGAGGGCAACGCCTCGCCCCTGTCGGACGCCGACTACGACGCCCTGGTGCACCGCCTCGACGCGATCGAACGGCGGTTCCCGGAACTCCTGACGCCCGACAGCCCGACGCAGACCGTGGGTGGGCAGGCGCAGACGACGCAGTTCGCGCCGGTCGAGCACGCCGAGCGCATGCTCTCGCTCGACAACGTCTTCAGCCCCGACGAGCTGACCGAGTGGGCCCTCAAGGTGCAGCGGGACGCCGGTGCCGAGCGGGTGCGGTTCCTGACCGAGCTGAAGATCGACGGCCTGGCCATCAACCTGCGGTACGAGCACGGTCGGCTCGTCTCGGCCGCCACCCGCGGTGACGGCGTGGTCGGCGAGGACGTCACCGGCAACGTCCGCACGATGGGCACGATCCCGGACCGCCTGTCCGGCACCGGTCACCCGCCCCTGGTCGAGGTCCGGGGCGAGATCTTCTTCCCGGTCGCCGAGTTCGACGAGCTCAACGCCAACCAGCGCGAGGCGGGGGAGCGCGTGTTCGCCAACCCGCGCAACGCTGCCGCCGGGTCCCTCCGCCAGAAGGAAGAGGGCAAGTCCGAGGCGAAGCGGGCACTGATGGTCGACCGGCTGCGGCGTCTGCGGATGCTCGTGCACGGCATCGGCGCGTGGCCCGTCCGTGAACTCGAGCAGGGGACCGACGTCCGCAGCCAGTCCGAGGTGTACGAGCTGCTGCAGACCTGGGGGCTCCCGACGAGCAGCCACTACCGGGTGTTCGACACCATCGACGAGGTCAACGGCTTCGTCCGGACCACGGGGGAGCGCCGTTCGTCGGTCGAGCACCAGATCGACGGCGTCGTCGTGAAGGTCGACGACCTCGCCCTGCACGAGGAACTCGGGTCGACCTCGCGGGCGCCGCGGTGGGCGATCGCGTACAAGTACCCGCCGGAAGAAGTGCACACGACGCTCACCGACATCGTGGTCAGCGTCGGCCGCACCGGCCGTGCCACCCCGTTCGCGGTGATGGCCCCGGCCGAGGTCGCCGGGTCCGTCGTCCGCCAGGCCACGCTGCACAACCAGCAGGTCGTCAAGGCGAAGGGCGTGCTGATCGGGGACACGGTGGTGCTGCGGAAGGCCGGCGACGTCATCCCCGAGGTGCTCGGCCCGGTGGTCGAGCTCCGTGACGGCTCCGAGCGCGAGTTCGTGATGCCGACGAACTGCCCCGAGTGCGGCACCGAGCTCGCCCCCGCGAAGGAAGGCGACATCGACCTGCGCTGCCCGAACGCGAAGAGCTGCCCGGCGCAGGTGCGCGGTCGGGTCGAGCACATCGCCTCGCGCGGGTCGCTCGACATCGAGGGCCTCGGCGAGGTCGCTGCCGCGGCGCTCACGCAGCCCCTCCGCCCGGAGACCCCGCCGCTCGTCACCGAGGCCGGACTGTTCGACCTGACGATGCAGGACATCGTCCCGATCGAGGTCATCGTCCGCGACGCCGAGACCGGCATGGAGAAGGTCGACGACGACGGCACCCCGAAGCGCGTCACACCGTTCAGCCGGGCGCGCAAGAAGACCGACCCGCCGTTCGACCCCGAGGCACGCGGCGCCGACTACACCGGTGAGCCGAGCCGCTACCCGTCGAAGAACGCGTTCGAGATGCTCGCGAACATCGACGCCGCGAAGACGAAGCCGCTGTGGCGGATCCTGGTCGGCCTGAGCATCCGCCACGTCGGACCCGTCGCCGCCCGGGCCCTGGCGAACCACTTCGGGTCCCTCGACGCGATCCGGTCGGCATCGCGCGAGGACCTCGCCGCCGTCGACGGGGTCGGCGGGATCATCGCCGACGCCCTGCTCGCCTGGTTCGACGTCGACTGGCACCGCGAGATCATCGACCGCTGGACCACGGCCGGCGTGCAGTTCACCACCCCGGGCCACCCCGGCCCGGGCAGCGCCGACGTCGAGGGCGGCGTGCTGAGCGGCGTCACCGTCGTCGCCACCGGGTCGCTCGAGGGCTACACGCGCGAAGGTGCACAGGAGGCGATCATCACCGCCGGTGGCAAGGCGGCCTCGAGCGTGAGCAAGAAGACCGACTTCGTGGCGGCCGGTCCGGGTGCCGGTTCGAAGCTGACGAAGGCCGAGCAGCTGGGCGTCCGGATCATCGACGCCGAGCAGTTCCACCTGCTCGTGACCGAGGGGCCCGCGGCGCTCGCCGAACCGGAAGCGCCCACGACCGAGGACTGAGGACTGAGGACCGACCGGGCGCACAGCACGCCCGGTCGCATCCGCTGAGCGCGGCGCGCCGCCGAACGCGCCCAGTTCGGGGGACAAGTTGCATCGCGCATGGATGATCCGCGGACATCTCCATAGACTCGACCGAGCATCACCCGTCGTCTGCAGGGGGACGTCGGGACGGCCTTCCCGGGGGAGACCCGAATGCTGCTCATCGCTGCGGCTCTGCTCACCGCCTCGGTGCACTCGCTCGGAGTGATCGAGGCCCCAGGCATGCCCCCGGCGCACCAAGTCACGGTCGCCAGCACCACCACGACCCGCATCGTCCCGGTCGACGACGTGCTCTCGTCGGCGTCGGCGTCGGCATCCGTGTCGGCTCCCGTGGCGACGCCGGTGGCGGCAGGGGCGTCGTCCACGACAGCGGTGCGGGTGGACGACCTCGCCGCCGCACACGGACGCGCCTTCGTCGAGGACCTCGGTGCGCTCGGTGCCGCCGACCTGCGGAGCGCGGCCACCGACCGTGGCGTCGTGGCGACGGTGCAGGACGACCCGCCGCCCGCGCAGACCGTCGCGCAGTGGTGGTCGCACCTGCCCGCCGACGAGCAGGACCGACTCCTCGTGCATGCGCCCGCCCTGGTCGGGAACCTCGAGGGCGTGCCGTACGCGGTCCGTGACCAGGCCAACCGCGCGACGCTGACGTCCGGCCTCGCCGACGCCGACCTCGGAGCAGCCCGGGCCGCGATGCTCGGGCAGGTCCGGGACTCCCTGGTGCAGCAACCCGGCGACCCGCGGCGCTTCCTGGTGGCGCTCGACACCCGGGGGTCGGGCCGTGCGGCGATCAGCATCGGCGACCTCGACACCGCGGCCGACGTCACCGTCGTGGTGCCGGGCATGTTCTTCACGGTCACCGGGCAGATGACCGACTTCACGAACACCGCCAACGACCTGTCCCGTGAGCAGGCCACCCTGGCGCCGCTCGCCGCCACGGGCAACGGGTCGGGAGCCGCCGTCGTCGCGTGGATGGGGTACCGCACGCCGGACCTGTCCAACATCCTGTCGCTCGGGCTCGCACGGACCGGGGCCGAGCGGCTCGAACGGACCGTCGCAGGGCTTCGCGTGATCCGGGCGGGCGACCAACCGCGCGTGAACATCGTCGCGCACTCGTACGGGTCGACCACGGCGATGACGGCCCTGGCGTCCGGCCGGATGACCGCCGACACCCTGACCGTGCTCGGATCGCCGGGCAGCGACGTCCGGACGGCGGACGACCTCGCCGTCGCCACCGGGCAGGTGTTCGTCGGCGGTGCGCACAGCGACCCCATCGCGGGCTCCGGGTACTTCGGCACCGACCCGGGCGGGGCGTCGTTCGGGTCGACCGTGCTCGACCTGGCCGGTGGCGCCGACGCGCTGTCGGCAGGTGACGTGTTCCGCCGCCCCGTGGGCCACAACGACTACCTCAAACCGGGCACGGCATCGCTGCACGACGTCGCCCTGATCGGCATCGGACGCGGCGACCTGGTGCGCGAGCAGGTCCGACGCGGCAAGTCGGGTGGTGACGGCATCGTCGGCGCCTCGCCGGACATGTACCTCGTGCGCCCGCAGGACCTGCAGCCCCGTGACTGACCGGCCGTGACCGACGGGCGGTGGGCGGCCGGCCCTGACCGACCGGGCGGACCCGCCGGTCGTGGCGACGCGGTGGACGTGACCCGATCGTGACCGGTGGCCGACGTGGCGGAGCCGTTGCGGGCCTCCCGGGCGGATCGGTGCGCCCGCGCGGATCGCGACGCGTCCTCGGAACCGCCTGGGTGGCAACCTGAACGCGACCGCAGCCTGCACTCGTTCCAGGGCAGAACCAGTACAGCCCTGCTGCCTACGGTGCCGTCATGCGTGTGGTGCGATGGCCTGGTGCTCTCCTGATGTTCGTGGTGATGTCCGTGCTCGCCGGCATGCTCGTCGCCGTCGCGGTGACCCCGGCGGTCGCCGTCGCGGGTGAGGGGACCTCCGGGGCGGTCTCGTTCTTCGAGGACCTGCCGACGTACCTCGACGTGCAGACCCCGCAGCAGGTGTCGTCCGTGTACGCGGAGCAGGGCGGGAAGCAGGTCAAGATCGCCTCGTTCTACGCCGAGAACCGCACGAACGTGACGGCCGACCAGATGGCGGACTCGCTCAAGCAGGCGGCGATCGACACCGAGGACCCGCGCTACTACGACGAGGGCGGCATCGACGTGCTCGGGACGCTCCGCGGGGTCGCCGCGACCGTCGTCGACGGGGACGTGCAGGGCGGCTCGAGCATCACGCAGCAGTACGTCAAGAACGTCCTGGTGCAGCAGTGCGAGGAGCTCACGGGCAAGGACCAGGCCGCCACCGAGAAGAAGGTCGAAGCCTGCTACCAGGACGCTGCCGGCGTCACGCCGCAGCGCAAGCTGCAGGAGATGCGGTACGCGATCGCGGTGAACAAGAAGTACTCGAAGGACGAGATCCTGACCGGGTACCTCAACATCGTCGGGCTCGGCGGTCGGGTCTACGGGGCCGAGGCCGGGGCCGAGTACTACTTCGGCGTGCACGCGAAGGACCTGTCGCTCGTGCAGTCGGCCACGCTCGTCGCGATCCTCAACAACCCGTCGAACCTGCGCATCGACGTGCCGAGCGACAAGGACAACGGCAAGACCAACGGGTACGAGCTGACGAAGGAGCGCCGCGACTACGTGCTCCGCCGGATGCAGGCGCACGGGTCGATCACGAAGGCCGAGATGACGAAGGCCATCGCGACCCCGGTCGCACCGAAGATCACCGAGACCGCGAACGGCTGCTCGACCGCGGCGACGCACTACGACGCCGGCTACTTCTGCGACTACGTCCGCGACCAGGTGCTGCAGGACCCGGCGTTCGGCAAGACCGCCGCGGCACGCATCGCGACGCTCGACACCAAGGGCCTGCAGATCCACACCTCGCTCGACCTCGACCTGCAGGGCCAGGCACAGTCCGCCCTGTCCACCTACGTGCCGGCCACGATGGCCGGCGTCGACGTCGGCGGCTCGAACGTCACCGTGGAGCCCGGCACCGGCCGGATCATGTCGATGGTCCAGAACACCACGTACACGCAGGGGGACAACGCCGCCGCCGGGGCCACGGCGGTGAACTACAGCGCCGACTCCGGGTACGGCAACTCGGGCGGGTTCCAGACCGGCTCGACCTACAAGGTGTTCACCCTGGCCGAGTGGCTCGCCAGCGGGCACACCCTGTCCGACTCGGTCACCACCTCGGAGCACCAGTTCGCGAACGCCGAGTTCACCAACAGCTGCCAGAACGTCGCGGGTGGCACCTGGAACGTCGCCAACGCCGAGAGCGTGCCGTCGTCGATGTCGGTCGAGGCGGCGACGGTCGAGTCGATCAACACGGCGTACGCCCAGATGGGCAAGCAGCTCGACCTGTGCAAGATCGCCCAGCTCGCGCAGTCGATGGGCATCCACCGCGCCGACGGCGGGGACCTGACGCAGACGCCGTCGTCGATCCTCGGCGTGAACGAGCTGTCGCCGATCGACCTGGCCGAGGCCTACGCGGGCTTCGCCAACGGCGGCATCGTGTGCACGCCCACCGCGATCGACTCGGTGACCGAGGCGGACGGCACGAAGATCACCCCGACGCCGTCGTCCTGCACGCAGGGCGTCTCCGCGGACGTCGCGGGCACGGTCGACTACGCGCTGCAGGGCGTCCTGTCCGGTTCGGGCACCGCGGCGAGTGCGAACCCCGGGGACAGCGTGGCGAAGTTCGCGAAGACCGGCACCACCGACGGTGACGTGCAGAACTGGCTGGTCGCGTCGTCGACGAAGTACACGAACGCCACCTGGGTCGGCAACGTGCAGGGGAGCGTGAGCCTGGCGAACTGGCCGTTCCTGCAGGGCACCACCGGGTACAGCGCGAAGTTCGGGGTCGGGAAGTCGATGATGACGTACCTCGACCAGACCGTCGGCGGGGGAGCGCTGCCCGCGCCGAGCCAGGCGATGATCGGGCAGGCGAGCAAGTCGTCGTCATCGTCGTCGTCGTCGTCTTCGTCTTCGTCCTCGTCGGGGTCCTCGTCCGGGCAGGGAACGGCGCAGGACGACCAGACGACGCCGACGGCTGCTCCGGCTGCGCCTGCCGCTCCGGCCGCACCCGCTGCCCCGGCTGCGCCGGCGCCCGCCGCGACGGTGGCCCCGGCGGCACCGGCTGCGAGGGGCCAGAACGGGAAGTGACCCGCTGACCCCCTGGAGGCCCGGTGCCGGTCCGGCGGACCGGCACCGGGCCTCCAGGGCGTTGTCCACAGCCGCGCCTGCGCGCCCGACGCAGCCAATAGACTGTGGGGCATTCCACGAACCGATCGACGGAGCACCATGCCTGACATCACGAGCGAGCAGGTCGCACACCTGGCGAACCTCGCACGTATCGCACTCACGCCCGACGAGATCGAGAAGCTGACCGGGGAGCTGTCGCACATCGTCGAGAGCGTCGCCAAGGTCGCCGAGGTCGCGACCGACGACGTCCCGGCGACGAGCCACCCCGTGCCGCTCGGCAACGTCACCCGACCCGACGTGGTCGGCACGACGCTGACGCAGGAGCAGGCGCTCTCCGGGGCGCCCGACTCCGACGGCGAACGGTTCCGCGTGACCGCCATCCTCGGCGAAGAACAGTAGGGCGAAGAACAGTGACTGACGACATCACGAAGCTGAGCGCCGCGGCGCTCGCCGACGCCCTCGTGGCGCGCGACGTCTCGAGCGTCGAGGCCACCCAGGCCCACCTCGACCGGATCGCCGCCGTCGACGGCGACGTGCACGCGTTCCTGCACGTCAACCAGAACGCCCTGGCGGTGGCGAAGTCGATCGACTCCCGCCGCGCCGCGGGCGACGACCTCGGGCCGCTCGCCGGTGTGCCGATCGCCGTCAAGGACGTCCTGTGCACGCAGGACATGCCCACCACCGCCGGGTCCAAGATCCTCGAGGGCTGGGTGCCGCCGTACGACGCCACCCCCGTCGCGAAGCTCCGCGCCGCCGGCCTCGTGCCGCTCGGCAAGACCAACATGGACGAGTTCGCGATGGGCTCGACCACCGAGTTCTCGGCCTACGGGCCGACCCGCAACCCGTGGGACCTCGACCGGATCCCCGGCGGGTCCGGCGGTGGCTCGGCCGCTGCGGTCGCCGCGCACGAAGCCCCGTTCGCCCTCGGTTCGGACACGGGTGGCTCCATCCGCCAGCCGGGTGCCGTGACGGGCACGGTCGGTGTGAAGCCGACCTACGGCGGGGTGAGCCGCTACGGCGCCATCGCCCTGGCATCCAGCCTCGACCAGATCGGCCCGGTGTCCCGCACCGTCCTCGACGCCGCGCTCCTGCACGACGTCATCGGCGGGCACGACCCGAAGGACTCCACGTCCATCCCGGACGCCTGGCCCTCGATGGCCGCGGCCGCACGCGAAGGGCTGCAGGCGGACACGCTCCGCGGCCTGCGCGTCGGCGTGGTGAAGGAACTCGCCGGGGGTGACGGGTTCCAGGCCGGGGTCACCCAGCGCTTCCAGGAGACGGTCGCGCTGCTCGAGTCGGCCGGTGCGGTCGTCGTCGAGATCGACGCCCCGTCGTTCGCGTACGCGATCAGCGCGTACTACCTGATCCTCCCGGCCGAGGCGTCGTCGAACCTCGCCAAGTTCGACTCGGTGCGCTTCGGCCTCCGGGTCACGCCCGAGAACGGTGCCACCGTCGAGGACGTCATGGCCGCCACGCGTGAAGCCGGCTTCGGCCCCGAGGTCAAGCGGCGCATCATCCTCGGCACCTACGCCCTGAGCGCCGGCTACTACGACGCCTACTACGGCTCGGCGCAGAAGGTCCGCACGCTCGTGCAGCGGGACTTCCAGGCCGCCTTCGAGCAGGTCGACCTGCTCGTCAGCCCGTCGGCGCCGACGACCGCGTTCCCGATCGGTGAGCGCATCGACGACCCGCTGGCGATGTACCTCAACGACCTCACGACGATCCCGGCGAACCTCGCCGGCGTGCCCGGCATGAGCATCCCGAACGGCCTCGCGCCCGAGGACGGCCTGCCCGTCGGTGTGCAGCTGATGGCGCCCCAGCGTGAGGACGCCCGGCTGTACCGCTACGGTGCCGCCCTCGAGCGTCTGCTCGAACAGCAGTGGGGCGCGCCGCTCATCGCGTCCGTCCCGGACCTCGACCAGAGTCAGCAGTCCGCTGCGCAGGAAGGTGTGATCTGATGGCGCAGAAGGACGCGCTGATGGACTTCGACGAGGCGCTCGAGCGCTACGAGCCGGTGCTCGGCTTCGAGGTCCACGTCGAACTTGCGACGAAGACCAAGATGTTCTCGGACGCCCCGAACTTCTTCGGCGGCGAACCCAACACGAACGTCACCCCGGTCGACCTCGGGCTGCCCGGGTCGCTGCCGGTCGTGAACGCACAGGCCGTGCGGTACTCGATCCAGCTCGGGCTCGCGCTCGGTTGCTCGATCGCCGAGTCCTCGCGGTTCGCCCGGAAGAACTACTTCTACCCGGACAACCCGAAGAACTACCAGGTCTCGCAGTACGACGAGCCCATCGCCTACGAGGGCGAGGTCGAGGTCGAGCTCGCCGACGGGACGATCTACAACATCCCGATCGAGCGCGCCCACATGGAAGAGGACGCCGGCAAGCTGACGCACGTCGGTGGTGCCACCGGCCGCATCCAGGGCGCCGAGTACTCGCTCGTCGACTACAACCGTGCCGGTGTGCCCCTGGTCGAGATCGTCACGAAGCCGATCTTCGGCGCCGAGCACCGTGCCCCCGAGCTCGGTGCCGCCTACGTGCAGGTCATCCGCGACCTCGTCCGGGCGCTCGGCGTCTCCGAGGCGCGCATGGAGCGCGGCAACCTGCGGTGCGACGCGAACATCTCGCTGCGCCCCCGCGGGCAGGAGAAGCTCGGCACCCGCACCGAGACCAAGAACGTCAACTCGTTCCGCGCCGTTGAGCGTGCGATCCGCTACGAGATCCAGCGTCAGGCCGCGATCCTCGCCGCCGGTGGCACGATCACGCAGGAGACCCGCCACTGGCACGAGGACACCGGTCGCACGTCGGCCGGTCGTCCGAAGTCGGACGCCGACGACTACCGGTACTTCCCGGAGCCCGACCTGCTGCCCGTCGTGCCGGACCCGGCCGTCATCGCGGAGCTCCGCGCCTCGCTGCCCGAGGCACCGGTCGCACGTCGCCGTCGTCTGAAGGGTGACTGGGGCTTCGCCGACCTGGAGTTCCAGGACGTCGTGAACGGCGGGCTGCTCGACGAGGTCGAGGGCACCGTCGCCGCCGGCGCCGCACCACAGGCCGCCCGCAAATGGTGGACCGGTGAGATCAGCCGCGTCGCCAACGCGCAGGACGCCGCCCCCGGTGACCTGGTGTCGCCGAAGCACGTCGCCGAGGTCATCGCGCTCGTCGAGTCCGGCGACCTGACCGACCGCCTGGCACGCCAGGTGCTCGAGGGCGTCATCGCGGGCGAGGGCTCGCCGGCGCAGGTCGTCGAGGCCCGCGGGCTCAAGGTCGTCTCGGACGACTCCGCCCTGACGGCCGCGGTCGACGAAGCACTCGCGGCGCAGCCCGACGTGCTGGCGAAGATCCAGGACGGCAAGGTCCAGGCGGCCGGCGCGATCATCGGCGCGGTCATGAAGGCCATGAAGGGCCAGGCCGACGCCGCACGCGTGCGGGAACTCGTGCTGGAGCGCGCGCAGCAGTCGTAGGCAGTCCCACCTCGGAGGGCACGGCACCGGTCGGTGCCGTGCCCTCCGTGCGTCCCGGTCGCCGTGTGCATCCTGGGGACGCGTCAGCGATCCGGTGACAGGATGAGTCGTGTCCGCAACGATCCGCGCCATCGGAACCGCCGTCCCCGAGACGACCCTCGACCAGCCCCGGGTGCGTGACCTGTTCTCCGCCCAACCCGACCTCGGGCGGCTCGGCAGACGGCTCGTCCCCGCCGCGTTCGACGGGTCGGCGGTCGACCAGCGGCACACCGTCCTCGAGGAACTCGACTCCGCGCGTGCCGGTGGGGCCTTCCGTGACGACGACGGCACCCTGCGCTCGCCGTCCACCGGCTCACGCAACGACCGGTACCGCGAACTCGCCCCGCCGCTGTTCGTCGCCGCCGCCCGCGACGCCGTCGCACGCGCCGGCATCGCGCCGGAGTCCGTCACGCACCTGGTGACCGTGTCGTGCACCGGGTTCACCCAGCCTGGGCCAGACATCGACGTCGTCGAGCAGCTCGGGCTCCCCGGGGGCGTCTTCCGGCACCACATCGGCTTCATGGGGTGCTGCGCCGCGTTCCCCGCGCTCCGGATCGCCGCGGCGTTCGTCGACCAGGACCCGGACGCCGTCGTGCTCGTCGTCTGCGGTGAACTCTGCACCCTGCACGTCCGCGCATCGAACGACCCCGACCAGATCGTCGCGAACAGCGTCTTCGGCGACGGTGCGGCCGCCGCGGTCGTCGCCCGGGACGGAGCCGGTCTGCGCTTCGACGACTTCACGACGGCCGTGGTGCCCGAAGGAGCGTCCGAGATGGCGTGGAACATCGGGGACGAGGGCTTCGAGATGGTCCTGTCCACCGCCGTGCCGAAGCTCGTCGGCCTGCACGTGCCGAGCGCCGTGCAACCGCTGCTCGACGGCGGGCCAGCGTCGGACGTGCCGGTGTGGGCGGTGCACCCGGGCGGCCGGGCCATCCTCGACCGCACGCAGGAGTCGCTCGGCCTCCCCGACGGCGCCATGGAGTCGAGCCGGCGGGTGCTGCGCGAACACGGGAACATGTCGAGCGCCACCGTGCTCTTCGTGCTGCGGGACGCCGTCGACGCCGGCCTCGAGGACGGCAGTGCCGTCGTCGCGCTCGCCTTCGGCCCCGGACTCACCGTCGAGAGCGCACGGCTCACCGCGGTGCGGACCGAGGCGTCGCCTGCCGTGGAGCCGCTGCGCGTGCCCGTCGCGACCACGGGCGTGGCGTGAGCCGTCAGGACGGCGGCACCACGGGCCTCCCGGCCGTCGACCTGCGCACCCGCGCGCTCGACCTGACCGAACTGATGGACGACCCGGACTGCGACCCGCGTGCGCTCGCGCGCACCTTCCGGCGCTTCGCCGTCGTGAACGCGCTCGTGAGCGGCTGGCGCGCGGCCTGGCGGTCCCACGTCGTGCCGGCCCTGCCTGCCAGCGGCCGCGGCCGGGTGCTCGACCTGGGGTGCGGCGGCGGCGACCTGGCCCGCTCGCTGGTGCGCTGGGCGGCGAGCGACGGATTCGACCTCGAGGTCGTCGGGGTCGACCCGGACGAACGTGCCATCGCCGCGGCACGGCGGTCGTCCCCGACCGGTGTGACGTTCCGGCAGCAGTCGAGCGGTGACCTGGTCGCGGCGGGTGAGCGGTTCGACGTCGTCGTGTCGAACCACGTGCTGCACCACCTGGGCGACGAGGAGCGGCGCGGGTTCCTGGCCGACTCCGAGCTGCTCGCGAGCGGGCGCAGCCTGCACTCGGACATCCGGCGGTCGCCGGCGGCCTACCGTGCCTACGCGCTGGCGTCACCGCTCGTGGCGGCGGGGACGTTCATCCGGGTCGACGGCCTGCGGTCGATCCGCCGGAGCTTCACGGTGCCCGAACTCCGCGACGTGCTGCCCGGCGGGTGGCGGGCCGAGGCGGCGGCGCCGCACCGGGTGCTGGCGATCCGCGACGCGTGAGCGGGCGGGGAGCTATTGTTCGACTCGTCGCTTGCGGTTGTGAGTACGTCTAGTTGAGCAATGAGCTTATCGCTAAGACAATGAGCGGACAGTGGCGGCCCCCATTTTGGGGTAGAAGAGCCTGCATTACCGTCGTTGACGGTGCGCTACAGTCGAAGGGCTCCGGCCACTGCTTCACCCTCGCGGGAAGTGATGTGACAAATGCGCGAAAGCGCGTGCCCCTTGTCGGGCTGAGCCTACGGGCGTTGAGCACTGGAGAGCATCGCGAGATGCGGCGCTAGTCGAAAGTGGCCGGAGTGCAATGACTGATCAGCTGAATGACCTCGCGATCTGGACAGAGCGGACCTATCTGTCCCGTTTGCAGCTAGCAAAGCGCCTTCAGACGCGCGGCGCACTTTGGAGTGCAGCGCTTGTGAGCGCCTCCGTGGTATCCGCGGTTGCCAGCGTTTCGCTTCTTGTCAACGAATCTATCTATGGCGGGAAAGGTCCCTTTGTTTGGTCTGCGGCGGGTATCCTGATTCTCGCCGCCTCCCTCATGGTTTCAAGTACCGATTACACACAGCGCTCTCGTCTGGCCTTTGAGGCATACCGGCGTTTTCAGCGAGTCAGCGTGTCGGCGAGAGATGCCGCTCAGGGCACGCGGAGGAAGACGCGCCGCCAGCGGGAATTCCAGCGCCTGAATAGCGAGTATCAGGAACTGCTCGATAACACCGTGAATCACAGCGGAGCAGATTTTGCAGCCGCAATGAGTTGGAGATTGGTTCCGCGTGGAGAACCAGTGTATGACACTGCCTCGGTAAGATATGTCACTGTGCGCGTTCTGACTGCGCATTGGCTTCGCCGCGCTATCAGTGGCGTCGTCACATCAATACCGGTCGTGCTGATTCTTGTCTCGATCTCGGCGCTTATTCCGCTGCTCGCTTGGATCGTCGATGCCTACTGAAGCGAGCGCGGGGCGGCGATGGATGCGGGCAGTGCGAAAAGCCGATATTGAGGCTGCTCATGCACACCTAGAGAGTCTCGGAGCGCAACCTGCTCGAGACGGCGTGGACGCATCAATCTGGGCACGTGATTTCGGGCGCCGGGTTCGTTGGTTGAATGCACGATTGCGACGGATGGACTACCAGTTCATTCCCTATGAACTCGTCTTGAAGAGTAAGGGTGCGAAAAAGTCGCCAAGAGAGATTAGTCGACCAAGGTTCCAGGACCGTATGGTGCTTAGGTTGATGGCTCGCCATCTGTCCGGTATCGACAGTTCAGCTCGCGGTCGGTTGGCGCAAGACGTGGTCGGCTGTGTTATCAGTGAATTGAACTCTCAGAGATTTGACTATTACCTCAAGATAGACATTCGAGACTTCTATCCGAGCCTCAGTCATGACTGGGTACGCGCTGTGCTTAGTCGCGTTCTGGTTAATCCAGATCTCGTGAATCTCTACATGTCGGCCATTCGGACACCCAGCGTCTCAAGAGGGGCGTCCGGTCTGGACTGCGATGATGAGCGAAAAGGGGTCCCCCAAGGGCTGGCAATATCGAACGCGGTCGCCGAGTTGTCTTTAGTCCACCTCGACGATGAGATTCGCGGTATCGACGGCCTAGCCTATTTTCGATTTGTCGATGATATCCTCGTATTACTGACCGAGGATAGCTCGAAAACTCTGATTCCTCGGGTGTCGGGCGCGTTAGGGCGTGCTGGTCTAACAATTCATCCGGTGGAGGCAGGTTCGGGTAAATCAGCGGTCGGTGCGTTGTCCACGCATTTTGAATTTCTCGGGTATCGCTTCGAGGGTGCTCGCGTCACGGTCAAGAAATCCGGTGTTGGCAGAATGGAGGAGCGGCTATCTCGCGCTTTCACTGCTTACAAATATGCGCTGGTTCGTGCGAATGGCAGTCCACGACTTGAAGCGGTAGCGAGAGCCCGGCTGCAATGGCATGTGAACCTTGCAATTACTGGTTGCAGATTTGACGGCCATACGGTTGGATGGCTCGCGTTCTACTCCCAGATACGCCATCATCAACTACTTGAGCATTTGGACTGGATGATCGGTACAAAAGCAAAGCGCTTCGGTGCGGGAGATCTTGAGTTTAAGAGCTTTGTGCGCGCTTACCGTTTTGTGGCAAGTAAGAAGATCGACGGCACTGGTTACATTCCGGATTTCGACAACTGGACGGTGGATCAAAAGCGAACCGCCCTCGTCGAAGTATTCGGCGTTGACCCGCGTCGGATCAGGGACGACGTGGAAGTTGAGGGTCGCTTTCGTGCTCGCGTCCGCAAAGAGGTATTAGAGTTGGAGCGCGACGCAGGAGATGGATATCGTCGATAGTGCCCCGCCGTACACCGGCGGCCAGGGTTCTCGATGTGGTTTTGTTCGCCGAGTACAACCGACACGGGGATGAGTTTGTTGATCGCCGCGACATCGAAACGGCCGAGAAGCGTGGCTCGACCTCGCTCGCGGACGGTGTCATATCGGGCGGACGCGCGCATCCGGCCAGGACCGTCATCTGATTTCATCCGGAGGGAAGCCGTGCCACGCGCGAGGGCATAGGTGGCTGCGTCTTGCGGACGGGAGGCCCGTGGCGACGCCGCCACGGGCCTCCCGTCCGTCTGCCGGTGCGTCCACGACGCGCGCCGCTACGGGCGCAGCAGCACCTTGATGGCCCGGCGCTCGTCCATCGCGCGGTAGGCCTCGGCGGCCTCGTCGAGCGGCAGCTCCAGGTCGAAGACGCGACCGGGGTCGATCGCGCCGGACAGCACGTCGGGCAGCAGCTCCGGGATGTACTTCCGTGCCGGGGCCATGCCGCCCGCGATCGCGATGTTCGTGTCGAACAGGTAGCGCGTGCCGATGGTCGGCACCCCGTGCGGGACCCCGACGAAGCCGACGTTGCCACCGGGGCGCACCGAGTGCAGCGCCTGGTCCATGCTCTCCTCGGTGCCGACGGCCTCGACCCCGCAGTCGGCCAGGTCGCCGCCGAGCAGCGCGCGGACCGCCGCGACGCCCTCGTCGCCGCGCTCCGCCACGATGTCGGTGGCACCGAACTCGCGGGCGAGTGCCTGCCGGTCGGCGTGGCGGCTCATCGCGATGATGCGCTCCGCCCCGAGCCGCTTCGAGGCGAGCACGGCGGACAGGCCGACCGCGCCGTCGCCGACCACGACGACGGTCTTGCCGGGGCCGACCGCTGCCGACACGGCGGCGTGGTGACCGGTCGAGAAGACGTCGGACAGGGTGAGCAGCGACGGCACCAGGGCCGGGTCGACCGGGCCGGGGACCGCGACGAGCGTGGCGTCGGCGTCCGGGATCCGCACGTACTCGGCCTGTGCGCCACCGACGGGGTCGCCGTACGCGTCCGTGCTGCCGAACCCGGACAGGTGGTCGCAGCCGGTGGTCATGCCGTTGCGGCAGGCCTGGCAGGTGCCGTCGTTCATGGTGAAGGGGGAGATGACGAAGTCGCCCTCGTGCAGGCCGGTGACGTCGTCACCGACGGCGACGACCTCGCCGACGAGCTCGTGGCCGATCGGCCGCGGCTGCTTCGTCTCGGTGACGCCGCGGTAGGGCCAGAGGTCCGATCCGCAGACACAGGCCGCGAGGACCTTGACGACGACGTCCTTGCCGGACAGGAGCCCGGGTCGGTCGCGCTCCTCGACGCGGATGTCGTTCGGGGCGTGGATGATCGCTGCGCGCACGGGCGGGCCTTCCGTCGAGATGATGGGGAACCGGCGCGGTCGACGTCGTCCGGGCCGTCGTCGACAGTACCCTCGTGCGGGTGGACGACGACCGGTACGGCGGCGATGTGCTCTCGGGGGACTGGCGCTCGCGCGGGGTGAAGAAGGTGCGGCAGGTGCCGCTCGAACGGGACATGGTGCTCGAGGACCCGGACTCCGGGTGGGCCGGTGCCGTGGTGGGGCTCGAGGCGGGCAACATCGCGCTCGAGGACTGGAAGGGCCGCACGCGGTCCTTCCCCTTCACCGGGCAGTTCCTGCTCGAGGGTGAGCTGGTGACGCTGGGGCGGCCGTCGGCGCCGGTCGGGCGGTCGGCCGGGGGCGCTGTTGGGGCTGGTGCTGCTGGTTCCGCTGGCGGTGCGGGTTCCGCTGGTTCCGTCGGTTCCGTCCATGCGGACTGGAGGCCCGGGGGCGCGCCCGCCGTGCGGCAGGCGTCCGACGGTGGTCGCCTGCGCACCGCGTCCGGATCGTTCGCCGTGGAGTCGCAGCGTGCTCGGGTGGCGCTGCCGAGCCGCATCATGGTCGAGGGCAAGCACGACGCGGAACTCGTCGAGAAGGTCTGGGGTGCCGACCTGCGCGTCGAGGGCGTCGTGGTCGAGGAGCTCTCCGGCGTCGACAACCTGGCCGCGGTGCTCGACGAGTTCCAGCCGACGCGGGAGCGCCGGGTCGGGGTCCTGGTCGACCACCTGGTGCCCGGGTCGAAGGAGTCCCGCTTCGCCGACGCCGTGATGCGTGGCAGGTGGGGCGCGCACGTGCTCGTCGTCGGGCACCCGTTCGTCGACGTCTGGCAGTCGGTCAAGCCGGCGCGGGTCGGGCTGCGGGCGTGGCCGACGATCCCGCGCTCGATCGAGTGGAAGGCGGGCATCTGCCAGGCACTCGGCTGGCCGCACGCCGAGCAGGCCGACATCGCCAGGGCATGGCAGCGGATCCTCGGGCAGGTGCGCACCTTCGCCGACCTCGAGCCGGAGCTGCTCGGCCGTGTCGAGGAGCTGATCGACTTCGTGACGGAACCACAGGCCTGAGAACCGGCGGATTGCCCGACCGGCGCGGTGTGCCGGGGGTGATCCGCGCCTCCAGGCCTACTGTTGAGGGATGGACGGCATCGACGGTCGCGTGCGGGGCGCGGTCGACCTGTGGCTGCGCTGGCTGCCGCGCTGGCAGATCGGGACCGCCCGCCCGCGCACGCGCATCTGCCGGAAGTGCACCGGGTCCCCGATCGCCGCGGCCGCGGGGTTCGGACCCGACGTGCCGCACGCCGTCCAGCACGCGCTGATCGGTCGGATCTCGACGATCGTCGAGGACGCCGTCGACGACTACACGGCGAAGAACCTGCCGCTGCTGCAGCGTGAACTCGAGCGGGCGGCGGCCCGGAAGCGGCATGCCGGGTACCAGCCGGCCGAGGGGTTGTCGCCGGAGTTCCAGGGCCTGGACGTGGACCCCGAGCCGTCGCCGGGGTCGCCGTTCCTGTTCACCCTCGGCGAGCTGGCCGGGACCGGTGCGGGGGAGCAGACGCCGCGCGAGCCGCTGTCCGACGAGGCGAAGGCCGCGCTCCGGCACGAGATCGCGCTGTCCGACGAGTGTGCGCGGTCGACCGGCACCGCGGTGTGCCTGGCGCTCATCGACCACCGGCCGCGGATCGCCGAGGCCGTCGAACGCCTGGTGGAGCCGCAGATCGAGGCGCTGGTGTCGGACATGTTCCGCGGGTTCGACGGGCCGGAGGACGGGCCGCGCAGCGGGCTGTTCTAGGCGCGGGTGCGGGTGCGCGGGTGCGTTCGGTGCGAGGTTCCGTACTCGGTGCGAGGGTCGTCCGGCCGCACCGAGTACGGAACCTCGCACCGATCGCGTGGCGCCTCGCACGGTGCGAGGTCGCCGGGTCGGACTCAGCGGGGGAGCAGGGTGCGGCCGGGGATCACGGTGCCGCGCAGTGAGCGGTGCTCGACCGGGCGCGTGGGGTCGTCGATGCGGCCGATGACCAGGTCGATGGCCTCGCGGCCGATGCGCTCGATCGGTTGCTCGAGTGTCGTGAAGCCGATCCAGTCGCTCGCCAGTGGGTAGACGCCGTCGAACCCGGTGACGGAGAGGTCACGCGGGACCTCGACACCGCGGCGGGCGAGCGCCTCGCACACGTCGAGCATGAGCCGGTCGGTCGGGCACATCACCGCGGTCACGCCCGACTCCTGCACGGCGTCCACCAGGTCGGCGGCGAGGTCGTCGGGTGGCCGCACGAAGCTCGCGTCGATGTCGATCACCCGGATGCCACGTGCTCGGAGTCGCTCGAGCATCGCCGACGACCGCGCGTGCTGCGTGATCGCGTTGTCGAGCGGGACGGTGAACACCACGGCGGTGGTGTGGCCGGCATCGGCGACGGCGTCCGCGATGGAGGCCCCACCGTCGACCTCGTCGCAGTAGACGCTCGAGAGCGCCGGGTGCAGCTCGGGCCGACCCGCGACGACGGTGGCGATGCGGGGCGCGAACTCGGCGATGTCGGCGGACGGCATCAGGCCGCTGCACACGACGAGCCCGTCGACGCGCATGGACACGAGTGCGGCGAGGGCGGACTTCTCGTCCTCGACCCGACCGACGCCCGTCGTGGTGACGACGCGGTAGCCGAGCTCCGATGCGCGGCGCTCCATCACGGCGTGCAGTGCGGTGTAGACCATCGACGATGCATCCCGGACGAGCATCCCGATCGTGTTCGTGCGACCGCTGACCAGCCCGCGAGCCATCGCGTTCGCGACGTACCCGAGCTCGGCTGCCGCTCGTTCGACGCGTTCGCGGGTCTCGTCCGAGAACCGTCCGGTCCCGGAGAGCACGCGGCTCACCGCCGACTTCGAGACCCCCGCACGTGCGGCGACGTCGAGGATGGTCGGCTGGGAACCGCGGCTGCCGTTCACGCGTCGGACGCTGCGGCGTCCCGTCGCGACCGCGACGCGGTGAACCGGAGCACACCGCGGGCGATCGCGCGCCAGCCGAGCAGGAACACCCCGAGCACGATCGTCGCGACGATGACGAACGAGATCGGCAGCGGGTTGCCGTCGACGTCGCCCTGGCCGGTGGCGACGCGGATGGCCAGACCGACGAAGACCGTGAGGACCCAGACCACGACACCGGTCGGCCAGAAGCGCAGCGGTCGAGCCCAGGCACCGCTCGTCACGTACCCGATCGCCCAACCCGCCAGGAACGGGTAGGCGGTGGTCCAGAGCGCCAGTGCCGTGTTGGCCTCACCGTGCGACGAGCGCCCGATGAGCGCGAAGACGACGATGAGGACGACGTCGATGACGGCTGCGAGCCAACCCCAGGTGCGTGCGTTCACCCGCTCATTCTCGCAGCTGCTGATTCATCCGCTTGCGACTGTGGACGGATGCGCCTGTCCACAGTCTGATCCGGCTGCACTCGCACCGTGCGAGGTATCCGCCAGCATCCGATGCATGGCTGCTCATCCCCGTTTCCCCGCCGTCCCCGACTGCACGGTCCTCGTCGCGCACGAGTCACGGCCCGACGAGGCCGCGGCGATCCGGGTCCGGGCCCGCGCTGGGGAACTGGTCCGCATCTCGCACGGTCGGTACGCCGACACCGAGCGGTGGAAGGGGCTCCGCCCCGAGCAGCGGCACCACGTGCTCGTGCGATCACTCGTCGACCGGATCAGACCCCGCTTCGTCGTGTCGCACCTGTCGGCGGCGGCGGTCATCGGTGTGCCGTACGTAGGCCGGTGGCCGGAACGAGTCCACCTGGCCAGCCCCGGGCGCGATGCGCGGACGACCAACGCGACGTTCGTCGTGCACGCCGACTTCGACCCGTCGATGGCGGGCACGTGGCGGTTCCGCGCGGACGACCTGACCTTGACGGGGTTCGACAGGACGGCCGTGGACCTCGCCATGACCTTGCCGATGACGGAAGCGGTGGTGTCCATCGACCGGCTCCTCGCCCTCGGCGCGGACCGCGACGCCGTCCTGGACGGGGTCGCGCGGCGGGGACGGAAGGGCCGGCGCCGTGCCCTGCGGTCCGTCGGTTTCGCGGACCCAGCCGCTGACTCGGTGGGGGAGTCGCTGGTCCGAGTCCGCCTGGACGAGTACGGCGCTCCCACCCCGGTGCTGCAACGACGCTTCACCACCCCGGGCGAGTCGGACATCGTCGTGGACTTCTGGCTCCCGGACCAGGGCGTGGTGATCGAGTTCGACGGTGAGGTGAAGTACCGCGATGCAGCGCTGCGAGGAGGGCGGTCGGCGGAGGACGTCGTCATCGCGGAGAAGTACCGCGAGGACCGCTTGCGCTCCTTCCCCGAGGTGCGCGGGGTGATCCGGTACGGCTGGAAGGACGTGTGGGACGAGTCCGCGTTCCGCGCGAAGCTCCGGAATGCCCGGGTACCGATGTCACGGTGACCTCGCACGGTGCGAGGGGCGGCGCGAACGGTGCGAGGTTCCGTACTCGGTGCAGGGCTCCAGGGCGGGCACGGAGTACGGAACCTCGCACCAGAGCCCGCACCGCACCCGGAGTTCACCCGGCGGCGACGCCGGAGGCACCCGGAGTTCACCCGGCAGCGCCACACTCGACCCCGGCGCGGGAACGTTCCCACACGTCCCGCCCGCACGAACCCCGCACGCCCGCACGCCCCCACCCCGCACATCCCACGCACCACGGAACAGGGAGAACCCACGTGAAGACCCGAGTCCTCGCCGGCCTCGCCATCGCGGCAGCCGCGACCGTCGCACTCTCCGGCTGCGTCCAGAGCGCCAACGCCTCGAACGCCTCCGACACCGACGGCACCACCGACCTCACCGTGTTCATCAGCGGCGACACCAACGTCCAGGACCTCTGGGACAAGTCGCTCATCCCCGCCTTCGAGAAGGCCAACCCGAAGATCCACGTCAGCACGAGCATCGACCTGCACGGCGAGCACGACGCCCAGACCCAGGCGAACCTCGCCACCGCGGTCAAGGCCGGCAAGTCCGTCGCGTACGACCTCGTCGACGCCGGCTTCGTCACCACCGCCGGCAAGGCCGGGCTGATGGCACCGGTCAGCGACAGCACGATCCCGAACCTGAAGGACGTCCCGGACGCCACGAAGCAGCAGGGCGGCGACAGCGCCATCCCGTACCGCGCCTCGAGCGTGCTGCTGGCGTACGACGCGAAGAAGGTCACGGACCCGCCGAAGACCCTCGACGACCTGCTCGCCTGGATCAAGGCCAACCCGGGCGAGTTCGCCTACAACTCCCCGTCGTCCGGCGGTTCGGGTGGCTCGTTCGTGGCCACGGTGCTCGCGAAGTACCTGACGCCCGCCGAGCAGGAGACGATGCAGACGAAGTACGACAAGTCCCTCGAGTCGAAGTGGGACAAGGGCTTCGCGGCCCTGAAGGACCTCGGTCCGTCGACGTACCAGAAGGGCGTCTACCCGAACGGCAACGACCAGGTCGTGCAGCTGCTCGGCAGTGGCCAGATCGCGATGGCCCCGGTCTGGAGCGACCAGTTCATCACCTCGCAGAAGACCGGCATCATCCCGAAGACCACCAAGGCCGTGCAGATCGACGACCCGTCGTTCACCGGCAGCGCGAGCTTCCTCGGCATCCCCAAGACCGAGCCGAAGGCCAAGAAGGCGGCAGCCGAGAAGCTCGCCGACTTCGTGCTCAGCGCGAAGGGGCAGCAGCTCGTCGCGAGCGCCGTCTCCGGCTACCCGGTGATCCCGCTCGACAGCCTGCCCAAGTCGGTCGCCGAGCAGTTCGCCGACGCGAACCCCTCGCAGCTCCGCCTCGGGTTCCAGAGCGACTTCGCCGCCGACATGAACGCGGCGTGGGACGCGAAGGTCCCGCAGTGACCCAGACCGTCCAGGACGGCCCGGCAACCGGCCGGGAGGCCCGTGGCGACTCCGCCATGGGCCTCCCGCCCGTCCCGCCCCACGCCCAGGGCCCGGCG
>NZ_QKTB01000057.1:0-701 GCF_003234405.1 Curtobacterium sp. MCLR17_045 | reverse complement strand
CGGCTGAAGTCGGTGAAGGGGTCCGGGTGGCTGACCGACTGGGAGGGTGAGGCCGCTGATGTGTTCGTCGACGCGATCGAGGACACCCCGTCGGACCTGACCAAGCTCGTTGATTCGTACGAACTCGCCGCGACGGCGTTGTCGGGGTGGGCTGACACGGTCGATGACACCCAGTACCGGGCTGATGGTGCGTTGGCGGATGCGAAGGACGCCACCGGGGACCTCGCCGCGGCGCAGGACCGGTTGGCGGATGCGCAGTCGACGTTGTCGCACTACGAGTCCGCGTCGAAGGACCTGTCGAAGGTCGCCGACAAGTACCCGGCAGGTACCGACGTGCCGGACGGGGTGGATGTTCCCTCGCCGGCGCAGTTGCGGGCAGCGTCCGACAACGCGTCCGTCGCGCAGGGGTCCGTGAGCTCGGCGCAGGGGGACATCTCGGCGGCGCAGTCGCGGATCGATGCGGCGAAGCGGCTCGTGGCGGATGCGAAGGGTGACTGGCAGGACGCGGAGCAGCGGACCGCGACGAAGATCGGTGAAGCTGCGGACGCGGGCCTCGGGAAGCAGTCCACGTGGGACAAGATCTTCGGGTCCGAGGCGTGGGAGACCATCGTGTCGGTGGCGAAGGTCGTCGTGGCGGTGGGTGGGATCATCGCGATGATCATCCCGGGGCCGTGGACGTTGATCATCGCGGCGATCGCGCT
>NZ_QKTB01000056.1:0-706 GCF_003234405.1 Curtobacterium sp. MCLR17_045 | reverse complement strand
AGCAAAGGACTGATCACGATGCGTAAGAGCCTCAAGACCTCCATCACCCTCGCCACGACCGGCGCCCTCGTCCTCGGCGGTGCCGCGTTCGGGATCTCCTCCGCCCAGGCCGCGACCCCGAACGTGCACACGGTGTCCTCGTCGTCCGAGTCGAAGATCCCCGCACCCGTCGCCTCGGTCCCCGAGGTCCTCGGTGGTTCCACCGCCGTGAAGCTCGACTCCGGCTTCACCGACGCCCTCACCGCCCTGAAGCTCACCCCCGGCGTCTCGGGCGATGCGACCCTGGCTGACGGGTCGGTGTCGTTCCCGATCACCGCCGGGTCGGTCACCTACTGGTCGCCGGATGGCAACTACCGCCCGTACGTGCAGGGCCTGCTGAACCACGACGACTCGGGTCTGACCCTGAAGGCCGGCGACACCACCGTCACGCTGGAGAACTTCGTCGTGAACCCGGGCTCGTCCAAGCTCTACGGCGACGTCCTCGTCAACGGCAAGGTCGCCGCGGCCAACGCGTTCCTGTTCGAGCTGCACGGCGGCTCCCTCAAGCCCCTCCAGCTCGAGGGCGACAACGCCATCCTCACCGGCACCACCGTCCACATCTCCGAAGACGCCGCCGGCCTGCTGAACAAGACCTTCGGCACCGACGCCGTCAAGCGCGGCCTCCTCGTCGGCACCGCCACCATCACCGCACAGATCAAGTAACACC
>NZ_QKTB01000055.1:0-4072 GCF_003234405.1 Curtobacterium sp. MCLR17_045 | reverse complement strand
CACGGGCCCCCGCCCGTGCAGCGCGTACTCCCCCACCATCCGCTCCTTGTAGACCGCCGGGTTGTGCGACGCCACCACCCGGGCGTTCCGCCAGTGCCGGTCCAGCCCACGCGTCCGGTCGGCCGCGGACGCCCCGCCGACCTCGAACAGCTCGGACGCCGACCGCAGCACCCGCGGCCCGATCTCGACCTGCGCCTGGTACACGGCGTTCTCGGCCGCGTCGAGCACCACGCGGTCGACGCCGACCCCGGGCTCGTTCGTGGCGACGACCCCGTCGAGCAGCCCCGCGGCGGCGACGACGAGTGACCGGGCGGTGAACGCCCCGGCCGACAGCCGCCCGAGCACCGAGAGCACCTGCGGGTCCTCCCCAGGCATGGCCGCGTTGGCGTGGATGTACGTGCGGGTCCGTGGTCGCACGAAGGCCACGGCATCGTCGGACACGGCCTGCCCGATCCCGGCGAGGACCGCCAGCAGGTACAGCTGGTAGAAAGCCTGGATGTGCGACAGCGGAGCGTCCCGGTACGCCGACACCACCGACGGGTCGACCGACACCCCGTCGAACACGGTCGTGCCGGAGGCGGTCAACCGCTGCCCGAACCCGTCCCAGTCGTCGATGCTCGTCACGCCCGGCGCGGAGGCGTCGACGGCGAACGTCACGCGCTCCCCGTCACGGTCCGCCGCCAGGTAGATCCAGTCCGCGTAGAGCGTGCCGGTCGAGTAGAACTTCCGCCCGTCGAGGCGGAGGGAATCACCCGCCGGCGTCACCGTCGTCGAGATGTCGGCGAGGGTCGTCCCGGTCCGCTCCGAGGTCGCGTTCCCGACGATCGCTCCGTCGACGATGCGCTGGAGCCACTCGTCCCGGCCGGCGGACGACGGCCGCAGCAGCACGAGCTCGGTGTACCCGAAGTGTCCCCGCCACAGGTGCGCGATGTTCGAGTCCGCCGCCGCCAGGTCCGCCACCAGGTGCGCGAGTTCGACCAGCGTCACGCCGAAGCCCCCGCGGTCCTCCGGCACGCGCAACCGCCCGAACCCCGCGTCGGCGAGCGCCCGGACCTCGGCGTGCGGCAGCGGCCGGTCGCCGGGCTTCACGGACGCGAGCTCACGCTCGACCGCGCCGTCGCGGATGGTCGCGAACACGGGCGCGAAGCGTTCGCGCAGGGTCGCCAGACGGTCGGCCGGGAGGCCCGTCACGCGTCCGTCGATCGTCGTCGCGTCCGTCATGCGGGCACCTCCACTGCGTCGCGCGCCTCGGTCGCGCCGGCACCGCCCGTGAACGCCCCGCGCCACTGCCGGGCGGGGTGCGAGTCCGGCAGCTGTGCGTGGCCGAAGAGCTTCTCGCGCAGGGTCCCCTCGCGGTACTCGGACTGCATCAGCCCGCGCTCCTGCAGGGTCGGCGCGATGTGGTCGACGAACTCCTCGTACGAGCCGGGCAGCGTCCAGTTGATGACGTTGACGCCGTCGACGCCCACCCGCTGCCAGTCGGCGAGCTCGTCGGCGATCTGCTCCGGCGTCCCGACGACCCGGGCGCGGAGCTTCGCGGACAACCTGGCGAGGTCGGCGATGGTCGGTTCGCGGTCCCCGGCGGCCTCGCGGAGCCACTGCAGGTGCGACTGTCCGGCGTGGGTGCGGACCTCGGACAGCGGGGTGTCCGGGTCGAGGGGCTCGCCGGTGTCCGGGTCGAAGCCGAGGTTCGAGTGCACCAGGAACCCGTCGGCGGTCAGGTACTCGTCGATCTCCGCTTCCTTGGCCTTGGCCTCGGCTTCGGTGGAGCCGGTGACGAAGGTCAGGCCGAGGAAGAACGCGATGTCGTCCCGCTGGCGACCGGCGGCCTCGGCCAGGTCACGGGTCTCGCGGATGAGCTGTTCGGTGGCGTCCCGGTTCGAGGTCAGGATGAACTGGGCCTCGGCGTTCCGGGCGGCGAAGGCACGGCCCGCCGGCGACGACCCGGCCTGGAACAGCACCGGGGTCCGCTGCGGCGACGGTGCCGACAGGTGCGGGCCCTGCACGCCGTAGCGCTTGCCGTGGTGGTCGATGCGGTGCACCCTGTCGGGGTCGGCGTAGCCACGGACTGGGTCCTTCAGCACGGCGCCGTCCTCCCACGAGCCCTCCCAGAGCTTCGCGCAGACCTCGAGGTACTCCTCGGCCCAGACGTAGCGCTCGTCGTGCTCCTCGAGCCGGTCGGCGCCGAAGTTCCGGGCGGCGCTGTCGAGGGCGCTCGTGACGACGTTCCAGCCGATGCGGCCCCGGGTGATGTGGTCGAGCGTGGAGACCTTGCGGGCGAAGTCGAACGGGTGCGCCTGGATGACGCTCGAGGTGAACGCGAGCCCGAGGTGCTCGGTCGACACGGCGAGCGCGGAGAGCAGCACGGAGGGGTCGTTCGAGGGGATCTGCAGCCCCTCGCGCAGGTTGGTCGAGTAGTCGCCGCGACCGGGGCCGTAGGTCCCGACGACGTCGGCGAAGAACATCGCGTCGAACTTGCCGCGCTCGAGGGTCCTCGCCAGGTCGGTCCACAGCGTCACGTCGTCGAAGTCCGCCTGCCGGGCGTCGGGGTGCCGCCACAGGCCGTGCTGGATGTGCGAGGTCGTGTTCATGACGAAGGCCGCGAAGCGCAGCGGGCGGTTCGGTGCATCGCTCATGTGTCCCATCGTGGTCGGCGGGCACCGCCCGACGACAGCGACGTGACCTCCCGTTACGCGCGGTGTTCCCCGCGGCCCTGGACGCGACCATGCTCCTGAGGCATGCCGAGCCAGACCACCCTCACCGCGCCTCCAGGCCGTCCCGCTGCACCGTCGACCAGCGCGACCCGTCGTCGGGTCGCCCTCGCGTCGTTCGTCGGGACGACCGTCGAGTACTACGACTTCTACCTCTACGCGACGGCCTCGGCGCTGGTGTTCGCTCCGACGTTCTTCCCGTCCGTGACGCCGGCCGTCGGGGTCATCGCGTCGTTCGCGACCTACGGCGTCGGGTTCGTGGCGCGGCCGCTCGGCGGGGTGATCGCCGGCCACCTGGGTGACCGGATCGGGCGGAAGAAGCTGCTCGTCGCGTCGCTGGTGCTGATGGGCATCGCGTCCACGTTGATCGGGGTCATCCCGTCCGCCGCGACCATCGGGGTCGGCGCCGTCGTGGCGCTCGTGTTCCTGCGGCTGCTGCAGGGCGTCGCGGCCGGTGCGGAGTGGGGCGGCTCGGCGCTGCTGTCCGTCGAACACGCGCCGGAGCGGCACCGGGGGCTGTTCGGGGCGTTCACGCAGATGGGGTCGGCCGGTGGGATGCTCCTGGCGACCGGGGTCTTCACGCTCGTGCGGTCGCTGCTCGGCACCGAGGCGTTCCTGGCCTGGGGCTGGCGGCTGCCGTTCCTGTTCTCGGCGGTGATCGTGGCGGTCGGGCTCGTCATCCGGCTCGGTGTGCAGGACGCCCCGGTGTTCCAGGAGCTGCGCGCATCGGGCGGGGTCGAGCGGTTCCCGGTGTGGCAGGCGATCCGGCAGCACCCGCGGTCGATCCTGGTGACGGCGGGCCTGCGCCTCGTGCAGCCGGCGCTGTACTCGATCCTGACGACGTACTCGCTGACCTACCTCGGCAACGTGCGGGGGCCATCGGGCTCGGACGCCGGGCTGCAGGCCGTGCTCGTGATCTCGGCGGTGTCGCTCGTGTCCACGCCGTTCTGGGGGTGGCTGTCCGACCGGGTCGGGCGGCGGGTGCTGACGATCTGGTCGGCGGTGGGCATCGCGGTGCTCATCTGGCCGTTCTTCGCGTTCCTCGACGCGGGGCCGCTCGTGCTCCTGCCGCTCGTGGCGCTGATCGGGATGTGCGTGTTCCACGACAGCATCTACGGGCCGCAGGCGGCGTGGTTCGCGGAGCAGTTCCCGACCGGGCGGCGGTACTCGGGGATGTCGCTCGGGTACCAGATCGGGTCGATCTTCTCGGTGGGGCTGACGCCGCTGCTGGCCGCGGTGTTCGTGCAGCTCGGGGGTGGCTCGCCGTGGATCCTGTGCGGGTACCTCGGGGTGTACGCGGTGCTGACGATCGTGGCGGCGGTGTTCGCGGTGGATCCGCGGGCGGTGGCGCGGCGGGAGGC
>NZ_QKTB01000054.1:0-5459 GCF_003234405.1 Curtobacterium sp. MCLR17_045 | reverse complement strand
GGTCATGAAGCAATTCCTTTTGGATTGAAGATTGTCAGTAGACAGTCAACAGTCAGAATCAACTCGGTCTGATGCCTTCGGGTGTTGGGTCTGTATTTTTTTACGGAGAGTTTGATCCTGGCTCAGGACGAACGCTGGCGGCGTGCTTAACACATGCAAGTCGAACGATGATGCCCAGCTTGCTGGGTGGATTAGTGGCGAACGGGTGAGTAACACGTGAGTAACCTGCCCCTGACTCTGGGATAAGCGTTGGAAACGACGTCTAATACTGGATATGATCACTGGCCGCATGGTCTGGTGGTGGAAAGATTTTTTGGTTGGGGATGGACTCGCGGCCTATCAGCTTGTTGGTGAGGTAATGGCTCACCAAGGCGACGACGGGTAGCCGGCCTGAGAGGGTGACCGGCCACACTGGGACTGAGACACGGCCCAGACTCCTACGGGAGGCAGCAGTGGGGAATATTGCACAATGGGCGAAAGCCTGATGCAGCAACGCCGCGTGAGGGATGACGGCCTTCGGGTTGTAAACCTCTTTTAGTAGGGAAGAAGCGAAAGTGACGGTACCTGCAGAAAAAGCACCGGCTAACTACGTGCCAGCAGCCGCGGTAATACGTAGGGTGCAAGCGTTGTCCGGAATTATTGGGCGTAAAGAGCTCGTAGGCGGTTTGTCGCGTCTGCTGTGAAATCCCGAGGCTCAACCTCGGGCTTGCAGTGGGTACGGGCAGACTAGAGTGCGGTAGGGGAGATTGGAATTCCTGGTGTAGCGGTGGAATGCGCAGATATCAGGAGGAACACCGATGGCGAAGGCAGATCTCTGGGCCGTAACTGACGCTGAGGAGCGAAAGCATGGGGAGCGAACAGGATTAGATACCCTGGTAGTCCATGCCGTAAACGTTGGGCGCTAGATGTAGGGACCTTTCCACGGTTTCTGTGTCGTAGCTAACGCATTAAGCGCCCCGCCTGGGGAGTACGGCCGCAAGGCTAAAACTCAAAGGAATTGACGGGGGCCCGCACAAGCGGCGGAGCATGCGGATTAATTCGATGCAACGCGAAGAACCTTACCAAGGCTTGACATACACCGGAAACGGCCAGAGATGGTCGCCCCCTTGTGGTCGGTGTACAGGTGGTGCATGGTTGTCGTCAGCTCGTGTCGTGAGATGTTGGGTTAAGTCCCGCAACGAGCGCAACCCTCGTTCTATGTTGCCAGCGGGTTATGCCGGGGACTCATAGGAGACTGCCGGGGTCAACTCGGAGGAAGGTGGGGATGACGTCAAATCATCATGCCCCTTATGTCTTGGGCTTCACGCATGCTACAATGGCCGGTACAAAGGGCTGCGATACCGTAAGGTGGAGCGAATCCCAAAAAGCCGGTCTCAGTTCGGATTGAGGTCTGCAACTCGACCTCATGAAGTCGGAGTCGCTAGTAATCGCAGATCAGCAACGCTGCGGTGAATACGTTCCCGGGCCTTGTACACACCGCCCGTCAAGTCATGAAAGTCGGTAACACCCGAAGCCGGTGGCCTAACCCTTGTGGAAGGAGCCGTCGAAGGTGGGATCGGTGATTAGGACTAAGTCGTAACAAGGTAGCCGTACCGGAAGGTGCGGCTGGATCACCTCCTTTCTAAGGAGCATCTGGTCAGTGCTGGTCGCCCATCATGGGTGGTTGGTTGCTGGTCCAGGCGCCTGTTTCGGACCGAACGTGTCCGACGGGTAGCTCATGGGTGGAACATTGACAGTGCAGTTGGGAGTGATGCTTCCGACCTCAGTACGCTCTGCTTGCAGGGTTGGGACGGGTCGTGGGTGGAACTGCTGGCTGGTGCACGTTGTTGGGTCCTGAGGGACCAGGCTTCCTACTGTCACGTGAGTGGTGGTGGGGGTTGGGCCTACGGGTCCTTCGTCGGGCCAGGGTGAACCTACTGTTGTGGTGGGGGAGTGCTGGTGCCGATCGTATGTTGAGAACTACACAGTGGACGCGAGCATCTTTGATTCGCGTCATCCATGACCAGCCTTCGGGCTGCTGATTGGTGACGTTGGATCGCAATTTTAATCTTTGTGGTCAAGTTTCTAAGAGCAAACGGTGGATGCCTTGGCATCTGGAGCCGATGAAGGACGTAGAAATCTGCGATAAGCCTCGGGGAGCTGATAATCGAGCCTCGATCCGAGGATTTCCGAATGGGGAAACCCCGCCAGGCGTTTTGCGACCTGGTGACTCCCGCCTGAATATATAGGGCGGGTAGAGGGAACGTGGGGAAGTGAAACATCTCAGTACCCACAGGAAGAGAAAACAACATGTGATTCCGTGAGTAGTGGCGAGCGAAAGCGGATGAGGCTAAACCGATCATGTGTGATAGCCGGCGGGCGTTGCATGGTCGGGGTTGTGGGACACGTCACTCAGTTCTGCCGGACTGGGACGGTTACAGCGCATCATAGTCGAACCGGTTTGAAAGCCGGGCCGTAGTGGGTGCCAGCCCCGTAGACGAAATGGTGTTATGGCCGGATGTGTATCCCAAGTAGCACGGGGCCCGAGAAATCCCGTGTGAATCTGTCAGGACCACCTGATAAGCCTAAATACTCCCAGATGACCGATAGCGGACAAGTACCGTGAGGGAAAGGTGAAAAGTACCCCGGGAGGGGAGTGAAATAGTACCTGAAACCGTTTGCTTACAAACCGTCGGAGCCTCCTTAGTAGGGGTGACGGCGTGCCTTTTGAAGAATGAGCCTGCGAGTTAGTGATATGTGGCGAGGTTAACCCGTGAGGGGCAGCCGTAGCGAAAGCGAGTCTGAATAGGGCGTTTGAGTCGCATGTTCTAGACCCGAAGCGAAGTGATCTATCCATGGCCAGGTTGAAGCGACGGTAAGACGTCGTGGAGGACCGAACCCACTTCAGTTGAAAATGGAGGGGATGAGCTGTGGATAGGGGTGAAAGGCCAATCAAACTTCGTGATAGCTGGTTCTCTCCGAAATGCATTTAGGTGCAGCGTTGCGTGTTTCTCGCCGGAGGTAGAGCTACTGGATGGCCGATGGGCCTCAACAGGTTACTGACGTCAGCCAAACTCCGAATGCCGGTGAGTGAGAGCGCAGCAGTGAGACGGTGGGGGATAAGCTTCATCGTCGAGAGGGAAACAACCCAGACTACCAACTAAGGTCCCTAAGCGTGTGCTAAGTGGGAAAGGATGTGGAGTTGCACAGACAACCAGGAGGTTGGCTTAGAAGCAGCCACCCTTGAAAGAGTGCGTAATAGCTCACTGGTCAAGTGATTCCGCGCCGACAATGTAACGGGGCTCAAGCACACCACCGAAGTTGTAGATTTCGCACTATAGACAAGCCTTCGTGGTTCAGTCGTGCGGAGTGGTAGGAGAGCGTCGTGTGGCGAGTGAAGCGGCGGAGTGATCCAGCCGTGGACGCTACACGAGTGAGAATGCAGGCATGAGTAGCGAAAGACGGGTGAGAAACCCGTCCTCCGAAAGACCAAGGGTTCCAGGGCCAGGTTAATCCGCCCTGGGTAAGTCGGGACCTAAGGCGAGGCCGACAGGCGTAGTCGATGGACAACGGGTTGATATTCCCGTACCGGCGAACAACCGCCCAAGCTAATCCAGTGGTGCTAAGAGTCCTAACCCGGTACAACCGGATCCCTTCGGGGTGATGGTGGCCGGTCTAACGCTCGACCCCATGCTGGTGCGGTTAGCGTATGAACAGGTGTGACGCAGGAAGGTAGCTGAGCCAGGCGATGGTATCCGTAAGGTGAACCTGGTGTAAGGATGTAGGGCTGACGATAGGCAAATCCGTCGTCTGTGTGCCTGAGATCCGACGCGTACCCGTAAGGGGAAATCAGTGATCCTATGCTGCCGAGAAAAGCATCGACGCGAGGTTGCAGCCGCCCGTACCCGAAACCGACTCAGGTGGTCAGGTAGAGAATACCAAGGAGATCGAGAGAATCGTGGTTAAGGAACTCGGCAAAATGCCCCCGTAACTTCGGGAGAAGGGGGGCCGGACACGTGACCGGATTTACTCCGTGAGCGTTGAAGGCCGCAGAGACCAGTGGGAAGCGACTGTTTACTAAAAACACAGGTCCGTGCGAAGTCGCAAGACGATGTATACGGACTGACGCCTGCCCGGTGCTGGAAGGTTAAGAGGAAGGGTTAGCCTTTGGGCGAAGCTCTGAATTTAAGCCCCAGTAAACGGCGGTGGTAACTATAACCATCCTAAGGTAGCGAAATTCCTTGTCGGGTAAGTTCCGACCTGCACGAATGGCGTAACGACTTCCCAGCTGTCTCAACCGCGAACTCGGCGAAATTGCACTACGAGTAAAGATGCTCGTTACGCGCAGCAGGACGGAAAGACCCCGTGACCTTTACTACAGTTTGGTATTGGTGTTCGGAGTGGCTTGTGTAGGATAGGTGGGAGACTGTGAAGCGGGCACGCTAGTGTTCGTGGAGTCATTGTTGAAATACCACTCTGGTCACTTTGGATGTCTAACGTAGGACCCTGATCGGGTTCATGGACAGTGCCTGATGGGTAGTTTAACTGGGGCGGTTGCCTCCCAAAGAGTAACGGAGGCGCCCAAAGGTTCCCTCAACCTGGTTGGCAATCAGGTGGCGAGTGTAAGTGCACAAGGGAGCTTGACTGTGAGACTGACAGGTCGAGCAGGGACGAAAGTCGGGACTAGTGATCCGGCAGTGGCTTGTGGAAGCGCTGTCGCTCAACGGATAAAAGGTACCTCGGGGATAACAGGCTGATCTTGCCCAAGAGTCCATATCGACGGCATGGTTTGGCACCTCGATGTCGGCTCGTCGCATCCTGGGGCTGGAGTAGGTCCCAAGGGTTGGGCTGTTCGCCCATTAAAGCGGTACGCGAGCTGGGTTTAGAACGTCGTGAGACAGTTCGGTCCCTATCCGCTGCGCGCGTTGGAAATTTGAGAAGATCTATCCCTAGTACGAGAGGACCGGGATGGACGAACCTCTGGTGTGTCAGTTGTTCTGCCAAGGGCACCGCTGATTAGCTACGTTCGGACCGGATAACCGCTGAAAGCATCTAAGCGGGAAGCCGTCTTCGAGATGAGATTTCCATGCACCTTGAGTGTGAGAGGCTCCCAGCAGACTACTGGGTTGATAGGCCGGATGTGGAAGCGGGGACTAACGACCCGTGGAGCTGACCGGTACTAATAAGCCGAAGACTTGATAACACACTGATTTCCGTGCACTTGTTGCACGGGCTCGCGTCCACTTTGTGGTTCCCGACAGACGATCGGGAATCGAAACTGAATACACCGCTCTGCCCTCTTCACGGGGGGCAGCAGCTGGGACAGCTTTGAGACCAGATCATGGTCGAAGGTGTTCCGGTGGTCATAGCGAGAGGGAAACGCCCGGTCACATTCCGAACCCGGAAGCTAAGCCTCTCAGCGCCGATGGTACTGCAAGGGGGACCTTGTGGGAGAGTAGGACGCCGCCGGACTTAACGTA
>NZ_QKTB01000053.1:0-5554 GCF_003234405.1 Curtobacterium sp. MCLR17_045 | reverse complement strand
ACCCGGCCCCGCCCGGCCCCGCTCGGCCCGCCGCGACCCACGCGCTACGCCAACGCCAGCGCCACCGACGCGACGAACGCCAGCACGATGCCGATCCACTGCTGGGCGGTCAACCGCTCCCGCAGCACGACCCCGGCCAGCACCACCGTCCCGATCGGGTAGAGCGCGTTGAGCACACTCACGACGGGCAGGGTCGCCGGGTCGTCGCTGCTGTGCAGCCCCGCCTGGATGAACACGTTCGCCATCGCGTCGAAGACGCCGCACACGGCGACGATGACCAGCAGCCGCGGACCCCATGCGCCACCCGGCCGAGGCTCGCGGACGGCGGCAGCCCCGTCGGGGCGGGCCGACGTCGCGGCGGACACCGGGCCTCCCGTCCGGAGCACGACGACGATCGCCGCCGCACCCAGCAGCACCGCCTGCAGCACCCGCGCGACCACGAGGGGCGCGATGCCGGAGTCGGACGGCGTCATGTCGTAGGCCAGCACGATCCCGCCGAAGCCGCACCCGGCGACGGCGGCGGCGACCACGCCCCGGGCGGTGAGCCGCGCGCCCGAGGGGTCCCGGACCACCGCGACCAGGACCACCGCGACGACCGCGACCACGAGCGCGCCGGTCGCCACGGGCGACAGCACCGTGCCGCGGAACACCGCGACGAGCACCGGCACGACGGCCGCGAAGACGGCGGTGACGGGGGAGAGCACGCTCATCGGTCCGATCGCGAGTGCGGCGTAGAGCAGCAGCACCCCGACACCGCCGGAGAGCCCGGCCACTGCACCCCAGACCGCGGCCGGCCACGAGAACACGCCACCCAGGACCACCAGTCCGACGAGCAGCGGCAGGATCCCGATCGCGGCGGCCACCGCCGTGACGACGATCGGGCGGACCCGGCGCGAGGCGAGTCCGCCCAGGAAGTCGGCGAACCCGTAGACGATCGCGCCGGACAGGCCGAACAGGACGGTGAGCACGGCTCCCATCCTGCCCGGCCCGGTACCCTGCGGTGCGTGAGTGTTCCCTACCAGCGCCTGCCCCGGATCGACGGACGGTGGAGGTGGTGGCGGCCGCTCGTCGCCCTCGCGTTCCTGGCGGGGTGGTACCTCGTGTCGCAGATCGTCATCGCGGTCGCGTACTTCGTGCCGATCGGCGCAACGCAGGGGCCGCAAGCCCTGATCGACCTGCAGAACGACCTGGCCGGTGGCGCGCTCGACCCCACCGACCCGCTGATCCTGTCGCTGTCGCTGGTGTCGCTCGTGGTCCTGCTGCCGGGCATCCTGCTCGCCGTCAAGATCGCCAGGATCGGACCGGCCGGCATCCTGTCGTCGACGCGGTTCCGGGTCCGGTGGGCCTGGACTGCCTGGTGCCTGCTGCCGACGCTCGTCATCGCGGCGTTCATGTTCGTCTGGCAGACCGGTCTGTTCTGGGACGGCGGGATGATCACGACCGACGGCGGCTTCGCCTGGAACCACGACGCGATCGGCCAGTCGACGGTCTCCCTCGGCACCCTCACCCTGACGATCGTCCTCGTCGTCCTGCTCGTCCCGTTCCAGGGCGCTGCCGAGGAGTACATCTTCCGCGGCTTCCTCATGCAGACCGTCGCGTCGTGGATCCCGCGTCGCGTCGGCACGATCATCGCCGTGGCGGTCTCGACGGTCGTCTTCGCGGTGCTGCACATCCCGAACGGCTACAACGTCTGGGGCATCCTCGACGTCGGCTCGTTCGGCCTGATCGCGGCGATCATCGTCCTCCGGACCGGCGGGCTCGAGGCCACGGTCCTGCAGCACGCGTTCAACAACATCATGATCTTCGTGCTGCAGGCGCCCGGCTGGTCCGGGATCGACCTGACCTCGTCGGACGCGAACGGCACCTGGCAGGGGACGCTCGTCACCCTCGTCACGTCGCTCGCGTTCTGGGGCATGGTCGAGTTCCTGGCGTGGTGGCGGGGGCTGGACCGCCGGTTCGCCGGGCACGAGGCACCCCGGTTCCGCGGTGTGACCCCGGCCTGGGCGGGCGGCGTCCGCTGGACCCGGCCGGGAGGCACGGGCTGGGCGACCACGCCGGCCCGCGCGGGCGACGTGGCCGGTTCCGACCACCGTGCCGGCTCCGACACGGACGGTGCTGTGGACAGTGCGGTGGGTGTCGCCGGTCGCCCGTAGGCTCGTGGCATGAGCACCACGCCCGCGTCCGCTGCCGTGCCTGCTCCCGCCGCCGTGTCCGCACCCCGTGCCGCTGCGCTCGACGTGCTGCACCGCGTGTGGGGCTACGACGACTTCCGCGGCGAGCAGGCGGCCATCATCGACCAGGTGGTGGCCGGTGGTGACGCCCTGGTGCTCATGCCGACCGGTGGCGGCAAGTCCCTCTGCTACCAGGTGCCCTCGCTCGTCCGCGACGGCGTCGGGGTCGTGGTGTCGCCGCTCATCGCCCTCATGCAGGACCAGGTCGACGCCCTGGCTGCGAACGGCGTGCGGGCCGCGTTCCTCAACTCCACGCAGGGCCCCGACGAACGGTCCCGGGTCGAGCGGGCGGTCGTGCAGGGCGAGGTCGACATGCTCTACCTCGCGCCCGAGCGGCTCCGGCTCGAGTCCACCCGTGCGCTCCTCGACCGGGCGCGCGTCTCGCTGTTCGCCATCGACGAGGCACACTGCGTCGCCCAGTGGGGCCACGACTTCCGACCCGACTACCTCGAGCTGAGCGTCCTGCACGAGCGGTGGCCGACGGTGCCGCGTATCGCCCTCACCGCCACCGCGACCCCGCAGACCCACCGCGAGATCTCCGCACGGCTCGGCCTCGACGACGCCGCGCACTTCGTCGCCGACTTCGACCGGCCGAACATCCAGTACCGCATCGAGCCGAAGACCGGCGCGCTGCAGCAGCTGCTCACCTTCATCCGCACGGAGCACAGCGGCGACGCCGGCATCGTGTACTGCCTGTCCCGCAACTCCGTGGAGCGCACCGCGTCCGCCCTGGCCGAGCAGGGGATCAACGCTCTGCCGTACCACGCGGGCCTCGACGCCCGGGTGCGTGCCCGCAACCAGTCGACGTTCCTGCGCGAGGACGGCGTCGTCATGGTGGCGACGATCGCGTTCGGCATGGGCATCGACAAGCCCGACGTCCGGTTCGTGGCGCACCTCGACCTGCCGAAGTCGGTCGAGGGCTACTACCAGGAGACCGGCCGTGCGGGTCGTGACGGGCTGCCGGCCACCGCGTGGCTCGCGTACGGCCTGAACGACGTCGTGCAGCAGCGGCGGATGATCGACCAGTCCGAGGGCGACGCCGCACACCGTCGGCAGCTCAGCGCCCACCTCGACGCCATGCTCAGCCTGTGCGAGACGATCGAGTGCCGCCGGGTGCGGCTGCTCGCGTACTTCGGGCAGGAGAGCACGGCGTGCGGCAACTGCGACACGTGCATCGCGCCGCCGGAGTCGTGGGACGGCACGGTCCCCGCGCAGAAGCTGCTGTCCACCGTCGTGCGGCTCGAGCGTGAGCGCCGCCAGCGGTACGGCGTCTCGCACCTCGTCGACATCCTGATCGGCAAGCGGTCTCCCCGCGTGCAGGAGCTCCAACACGACACCCTGGCGACCTTCGGCATCGGCGCCGACCTGTCCGAGGGCGAGTGGCGCGCGGTCGCACGACAGGTGCTGGCCCAGGGCTACGCGGCGGTGTCCGGCGACGGCTTCGGCACGGTCGTCCTCAGTCCCACGAGCGCCGAGGTCCTGACCGGCAAGGTGCAGGTGCGGATGCGTCGCGACCCGGTCAAGGCTCCGCGAGCCGGACGCAGCAGTCGACGGACGGTCGTCACCGACATGCCGCAGGAAGCCGTCGGCCTGTTCGAGGCCCTGCGTGCCTGGCGTGCTGCCGAAGCCCGCGAGCAGGGCGTCCCCGCGTACGTGGTGTTCAACGACGCGACGCTCCGGGGGATCTCCGCCGTCCGACCGGCCGACGTCGACCAGCTCGGCGAGATCTCCGGCGTCGGCGCGGCGAAGCTCGAGCGGTACGGGCGCGCGGTCCTCGACGTCGTCGCCGCGGCCGACTGATCCCCGACCAGCACTGCATGCCGTTCCGGGCATGTGCCCTCCGCGCGCCTCATTACACTCGGTAGCTCGTCACCACGAGGAGGTCCGGTGTCCGGTTCGACGAAGTTCGCCACCGTGCTCAGTCGCGCGGTGGTGACCCCGCTCGCCCGGTTGCTGTGGCGCCCGAAGATCATCGGTCGTCGGAACGTCCCGAAGCGTGGTGCGGTGATCCTCGCGAGCAACCACCGCTCGTTCATCGACTCGCCCGCGATCACGCTCATGGCACCGCGCAAGGTGTCGTTCCTGGCGAAGCAGGAGTACTTCACGGGTTCGGGCCTCAAGGGAGCCGTATCGCGCGCGTTCTTCGGGGGCATCGGTGCCATCGGGGTCGAGCGCGGCGCGGGTGCGGCGGCGCAGCAGGCCCTCGACCTCGGGCTGGCACGCCTGCAGGAGGGCGAGGCGTTCGCGATCTACCCGGAGGGCACACGCTCGCTCGACGGCCGGATCTACAAGGGCCGCACGGGTGTGGCGTGGCTGGCGCTGACGAGTGGCGCCCCCGTGGTGCCCGTCGCGCTCACCGGCACCGAGGACGTCCAGCCGGTCGGGTCCCGGCTGCCGAAGCTCGCCCGCGTGACGATCGAGTTCGGGCAGCCGATCGACCTGTCGTCCTTCGGCGAGGCGTCGTCCGGTCGTGCTCGGCGCCACGCGACCGATGCGGTGATGGCGGCGATCCAGGAACTCAGCGGCCAGGAGCCGGCGAACACCTACAACAACCCGCCCGCGACGATCGTGGAGCGGGTCCGTCGTGCGCTGCAGCCGGACGACCCGACCGCTGCCGCCGTCGACCCCGACTGATCGCCGCAACTGTCCGGTCACTATTGCACATCTGAAATACCGATGGTTGAATGGCGGACGTGCCGCTCGGCACGCCGCCATCGCCGGTCGCCCGAGAACGACCAGCCACGACATCCAGATCGGACCGTCCGCAGCATGTCCTCCACCCCGCTCTTCGACTCCATCGCCCAGCGTCGCGATCAGGCCGACGCTCCGCACTCCACCGTGCGCTCCACCCCGTCACCGGCGCTCGCGGTCGTGACCCCGGTGCCGACCTCGCCGATGTCCGCACCCGTCCGTCCGGGTGACTCCACGCTGGTGCCGGCCGCGCTCGTCGCCGCGATCGACGAGATCCCGGTGCGGGTGGCATCGGCCCTGGTGACCGAGGTCACGATCCGCCCCGAGCACCTCGTCCTGGTCGAGACCGTCGCCGACGCGATCACCCGCGCGGTCGTCGACGCCGTCGTGTGCGAGCTGGACCGGATCGCCCGTGACGGCGTCGTCCGCGTCTGACCGGGCCGGGCACCCCACGATGACGACCCTCGACGACGACCTGCCCCGGCGCCCACGCGGTGCCGAGCGCCGCGCCGCCGACCGACCGACCGAGCCCCCGCTGCGCCGTGCCCGGCACGCTGCACAGCCGGGGCCGCTCCGAGCCGCCGGGGTGGCGGGAGGGGGCACCGCCACCCCGGCTTCCACCCAGCCCACAC
>NZ_QKTB01000052.1:0-6733 GCF_003234405.1 Curtobacterium sp. MCLR17_045 | reverse complement strand
GGCCTGGGCGGAGGAGATCCCGAACGCGGCACCGCCGAGGACGAGGGCGCCGGTCGTGGCGAGGGTGATGGAGGTCTTGAGGCTCTTACGCATCGTGATCAGTCCTTTGCTGTTGTCGCGCTCGGCGCGGTTGCTGTGTGCGCGCCGAACACACCCTTGGTGGGGTGGAGAACCAGCGATGTGCGGCTGGTGAGCGCTCCGGGTGTTTCCCGGTCGTTGCAGGTGATTCGGCGTCGTCCGCCAGTCGGATTGGAACGAGTTCTCCGGGCCTGCCACCCCTAGGCTCGGGTCATGCGGGGAACGACGATCCGACCGACCACGGAGGACGACTGGGAGTCCGTGCGGGCACTGCGGCTGGAGATGCTCCGGGACACCCCGAAGGCGTACGGGGAGCGGCTTGCCGACGCGGAGCGGCTGCAGGAGCGTGACTGGCGTCGACGCGGCCGCCGTGAGCACGACGTCGGCGGGACGACCCTCGCCGCGATCGGTGCCGACGGCCGGTGGCTCGGGACGATGGGGGTGTTCGTGCCCGGCCCCCGGGTCGGGCCGCTCCTGGTCGGCGTCTACGTCGCTCCGTCGCACCGGGGCCGTACCGCCGGTGTCGCCGATGCGCTACTCGACGAGGTCGAGGTGTGGGCGGCTGCACACGGGTCGGCACTTCGGCTGCACGTGCACGAGGGGAGCACCCGTGCGCAGGCCTTCTACGCCCGACGTGGCTACGAGCCGACGGGGGCGACCGAGGCGTACGTCCTCGAACCGAGCGAACTCGAGGTCGAGATGATCCGGCAGCTGCGGGGATCGCTGTGAGCGGCGGGACGGCCGGGGCTGCCGGGCCCGCCGTGCGGTGGCTGCTGCTCGACGTGGGCGGGGTCCTCGAACTCGTCGACGACGCCGCCTGGCCCGGACGCTTCCGGGCGCGGTGGGCCGAGCGTCTCGGGATGACGACGGACGACTTCTCCGCTCGCCTCGTCGCGGCCGACCTGCCCGACGCCTCCCGTCGGACCGGCGTCGTCGACCGGTACTGGGGTGCGATCGGTACGGCGCTCGAGCTGGGGGCCGACCAGCTCGCCGTCATGCGGGCCGACTTCTGGGATGCGTACTGCGGAACGCTGAACCAGCCGTTGTACGACTTCCTCGCCGGACTCCGCGGCACCATCGGCCTCGCGATCCTGTCGAATTCTGGCGATGGTGCTCGAGAGGAAGAGGAGCGGCGCTTCCGGTTCTCGGCGGTGTTCGACCCGATCTGCTACTCCCACGAGATCGGTGTGAACAAGCCCGACGCCGAGGCGTTCCGGATCACGCTCGAGCGCTTGGGGGCGGACCCGGACGAGGTGTTCTTCGTGGACGACGTGCCGGAGAACATCGAGGCTGCACGTGCGCTCGGCATCGGGGCGCACCTGCACGTCGACACCGACGAGACGAGCCGGGTGCTCGATGCGGTCGTGCGGGGGAGCGGTCAGCAGTGACCGTCGGCATCGTGTTCTTCGACGTCGACGGAACCCTCGTCAGCCCCGGTTCCAGCAGCAGCTTCCTTGCCGCCCGGCTCGGGCACCAGGACGCGCTCGACGATGCAGAAGCGCGCTACGCCGCCGGCGATCTCACCAACCAGCAGGTCAGTGAGGTCGACGCACGCGGGTGGCGTGGCACGTCCGTCGCGACGGTCGACCGGTGGCTCGACGGCCTGCCGGTGTTGCCCGGAACCGAGACCGTCGTCGCGTGGTGCCGTGCCCACGACGTCGAACCCGTGCTCGCGTCGCTCGCGTGGCAACCCGTGACCCGTTCCCTCGCGCGGCGGTTCGGGTTCGTCCCGAACGGCGGGCCCCGAGTCGGCGAGCACGACGGCGTCCACGACGGCACCGTCGCCGAGCACTTCGACGAGTTCGACAAGCGGGACCGGGCGCTCGCGCTCGCTCGTGACCTCGGTGTACCGATCGAACACTGCTGCGCTGTCGGCGACAGCCGCTCGGACATCCCGCTCTTCCAGGCGCTCCCCAGTGCGTTGGCGCTCAACGCGGGTCCGGCGGCACGTGCGGCCGCGAGTGACGCGATCGACGCGGACGACCTCTCGCGCATCATTCCCTGGCTCGACCGCTGGCTCCGGGAACTCGCCTGATCGATCGGCTCTGAGACGGATGCGGCATGATCGGTCCGTGCCTGATGTGAACCCGACCGCCGCGTACCGTGCCGCCCGCGACCAGCTCCTCGCCGCGGACTCTCCCGAGGCGGCACGCGCCGGGTTCCGCTGGCCGGACGTCGGCGACACGTTCAACTGGGCGACCGACTGGTTCGACGTCATCGCGACCGACAACAGCCGCACCGCGCTCTGGATCGTCGAGGAGGACGGCCGTGAGCAGCGGTTCAGCTACGCCGAGATGGCCGCACGGTCCAATCGGCTCGCCGCGCGCCTGCACGGCTTCGGCGTGCAGCAGGGCGACCACGTCCTCGTCATGCTCGGCAACCAGCTCGAGCTCTGGGAGACCATGCTCGCCGTGATCAAGCTCGGTGCGGTCATCCTGCCGACGTCGACCATGCTCGACACGGCCGACCTGCAGGACCGCGTCGACCGGGGCTCGGTGGCGCACGTCGTCACGAACCGGAGCGAGACGCACAAGTACGACGACGTCCGCGGGTCCTTCACGCGCATCGTCATCGGCGGTCCCGCTGACGGGTGGACGGAGTACCCGAGCGACCTGGGTGAGCCCGCTCCCAGTGATGAGGTCCGCCCCCACGTCGTCACCCGCACGACCGACCCGTGCCTGGTCTACTTCACGTCCGGCACGACGTCGAAGCCGAAGATGGTCGTGCACACCCAGACGTCGTACCCGGTCGGTCACCTCAGCACGATGTACTGGCTCGGCGTCCGGCCCGGTGACGTGCACCTGACGATCAGCTCGCCCGGGTGGGGCAAGCACGCCTGGAGCTGCTTCTTCGCGCCGTGGATCGCGGAGGCCACCGTGTTCATCCACAACACCGCGCGCTTCGACCCCGCCGCACTCCTCGCGCAGCTCGAGCGGGCCGAGGTCAACACGTTCTGCGCGCCGCCGACCGCGTGGCGGATGATGCTGCAGTCCGACCTCGGCGTGAAGCCGCGCGCGCTCCGTGAGCTCATCTCGGCCGGCGAGCCGCTCAACCCCGAGGTCATCGGCCGGGTCGAGGCGGCGTGGGGGCTCACCATCCGCGACGGCTACGGGCAGACCGAGACCACCGCGATCATCGGCAACGCCCCGGGCGCGGCCGTGACGCCCGGCGCGATGGGCAAGCCGCTCCCCGGCGTGACCGTGACGCTGCTCGACCCCGTCACCGGCGAACCGGGCGACGAGGGCGAGGTCTGCCTCGACCTCACCGAGCGGCCCGTCAACCTGATGGCCGAGTACCTCGGCGACCCCGACCGCACGGCCTCGTCGATGCGCGACGGCTTCTTCCACACCGGCGACATCGCCGTCCGCGACGCCGACGGCGAACTGACCTTCATCGGCCGCACCGACGACGTCTTCAAGTCCTCGGACTACAAGGTGTCGCCGTTCGAGGTGGAGAGCGCCCTGCTGGAGCACCCGGCCGTGGCCGAGAGCGCGGTCGTCCCGGCACCCGACGACGCCCGTCTCAACGTCGTCAAGGCGTACGTCACGTTGGCCACCGGATGGGAGGCGTCGGCCGACACCGCCAGGCAGGTCCTGGAGTACGCACGCACGGCTCTCCCCGCCTACGCGCGCGTCCGCCGCGTCGAGTTCGCGGAGCTCCCGAAGACCATCTCGGGCAAGATCCGCCGCGTGGAGCTGCGGGAGCGCGAGGAGCAGTCGGTGACCAACGGCACGCGCGCCGAGGGCGAGTGGCGCGACGACGAGTTCCCCGGCCTCCGTGCACCCCGCCCGCAGGCGAGCTGACCCGCACGGGCACCGAGGGCTCGGCACGTGGAACTGATCAAGGACGCCTCGCGCGGCGACTGGTTGCTGGCCCGGGCCGGCGCGTTCGCCTCGTTCGGCGGCGTCGCGGGCACCGGGTTCGAGGCGTACGTCCGGATCCTGCACCCGCTCCGAGCGGATCGCGAGGACCGAACGACCGTGGACGAGTACGACGAGCACCCGGTCCTCGAGTCGGCGGAGTGGCGCTGGGCCGACGTCGCCGAGCGCACCCGTCGGACGATCGACCCGCTCGTGTCGTGGCAGACGCTCAGCGGTCGGGACGACGAGTCGGACCTGCCCTTCGAGGACGGCTGGGTCGTCCATCCGCCCGAAGAGGGGTGGTACGAGCCGACGCAACTCGCCGCGCTCACCGGGCTCCTCGCCGACGCGACGTCGACGCCGGACGACCTGGTCGGGGCGATCTGGGACGGATGGGGCGACCTGAACGGGACGTCGACGTTGGGCTTCGGGTGGCAGGGGAGCGGCGAGCCGACGGCGGCCGAGCGCGCGGAGATGCAGGCGCACATGGCCCGTGCTCAGGCGCAGCACGGGCGGGAGCAGGCTGCGCTCCGGGAGTCGCTCGCGGGTCCGCGCTTCCTGTGGCCGGCCCGCGAGTGCTTCCTGCTCGCCATGTCCCTGCCGCAGCTCAGCGACCCGTGCTGGACGGACGACGCCCGCGTGGGCACGTACGTCGGCTTCGGGCACACCCCGCAGATGCTCTGGCCCGAGGGGCACGAGTGGGTGCTCGCCACCGAGATCGACTGGGACTCGACGATCGTCGCAGGCTCACGGTCACTCGTCGACGCGATCCTCGCCGACGCCCGGTTCGAGGCGTACGAGGTCGACGCGGACGCCTCCCCGGGCTGATCAAACCGGCAGGGCCACCTCGGTGGTCACGCGCCGGACACTCCGGGTGGACGCGGCGACCACGGTGGCGACGACGATGACGACGGCGCAACCGATCAGGGTCGCGGGCGTGCCGACCGCGTGCGCCAGCGGTCCCACCAGGGCCTCGCCGAGCGGGACGGCGACGAACGACCCGACCATGTCGTACGAGTAGACCCGCGACAGCACGGCCCGGGGCACGTTCGACTGCAGCGCGTGGTCCCAGGCGATCGCGAACAGCTCGATGGCCACCCCGCCCAGGGCGAACGCGACGAGCAGGGTCGGCAGGGCCGGTGCGCCAGCGAGCGCCAGGACGGGGAGCGCGGTCACGGCCATCAGGGCGACGCCGATGCCGAGGGCGTGCCGCGGTCGCCACCGCAGCGCGATCAGCGCCCCGAGCGCCAGGCCGACAGTCTGCGCCGCGACGACGAGTCCCCAACCCGCCCTGCCGAACGAACCGTCCGCGACCACCGGACCCAGCACGGTGGTGGCACCGACGAAGGCGGCGTTGAGCACCGCGAACTGGGCGACCACCGTCCAGACCCAGCGTCGCCCCGAGAACTCGACCCATCCCTCCCGGATGTCCGCGATCACCGACGGGCGGTCGGCCGGCGCGACGGACGTGCGACGTGGCAGTCGGATCCGTGCGTACAGGGCTGCAGCGACGGCGAAGCCGGCGGCGTCCACCGCCAATCCCCACCCGGCGCCGACGAGCGCCACCATGCCGGCGCCGGCGGAGGCCCCGACGATGGTGCCGGCGTTGATGCTCAACCGGATCACGGCGTTCGCCGGACGGAGCAGTGCCTCGGGCACGGTCTCGGGGACCATGGCAGCGGTCGTCGGCAGGCTGACCGCGGCGACCGCACCGTTCAGGATGCTCAGGACGACGAGGAGCGGGACCGTCGCGGTGCCGGTCAGGACCAGCGCGGCGACGGCGCCCTGCGTCAGTGCGGCACCGAGTGACGTGGCGACGAGCACGACGTCACGGGGGAGACGGTCGGCGATGACCCCGCCGAACAGCAGGACCGCGACGTTCGCGACCGAACGTGCGGCCACGACGAGGCCGAGGTCGACGGGTGAGCCGGTGAGGTCGAGGACGGCGAACGCCAACGCGATCGGGGCGACGGCGTTGCCGAGGATGCTCACCGTGCGGGCGGCGAGCAGCCAACGGAACGGCGCGTGCCGGAGGACGCCCGTGGTCGGCGTGCTCACGGTCGCCGCATCGGGAACATCGAGACGGTCATCGACACCGGGACGGTGCCCGGGGTACGGGGGCGCTGCGCTGCGGCGTGGAGCAGGGCAGAGGCCTGGCCGACGTGGTGCACCACGCGACGCCACGTCTCGGGGCCGACCCACAGTTCGGCGTCGGTGGAGACGCCAGGCCCCGTGGTCCGCTGTCGAACGCGTCGCCGGAGCTCCTCGACCTGCGCCTCGACGTAGACGAGCTGGTCCTCGATCGAGACGTCCTCGGCGCCACTGCCGGATCGGGCGTCGGGGTCGAACGCCCGCGACGACGACTCGTGCCGGTACCGCTTCGCCTCGCCGCCCCGGAGCCGGACGACCTCGACGACGGCGACCAGCCCGGCCCGTTCGAGGACACGCAGGTGGTAGCTCGCGGTGGCCTGCGAGAGACCGAGCTCCCGTGCGGCCTCGGCTGCGCTCATCGCGGAGCTCGTCACCAGCGAGAGCAGGCGGAGCCGTATCGGGTGGGCGGTCGCCCGGAGGGACTGGAGGCTGGACATGTGCCCATCGTTGCCCCCGCACCCGGTACCGTCAAATGGCTCTTTGGGGGTCGTCCGGACTGATCTGCGCTGCGACCTTTCGCGCCCAGCGACACCTCACGGCCGGCCGCGCGCGTGAACTGTCGCCCAGCACGAAAACCCGCGCGACGCCGATGCCGACCCGCGCCCGCACCCACGCGCCGCGCCCCGGCCCCAGCGCCCCAGCAC
>NZ_QKTB01000051.1:0-7362 GCF_003234405.1 Curtobacterium sp. MCLR17_045 | reverse complement strand
GGGCGGGCGGAGCGGGTGGCGGGGTGCCCGGTCGGAAGGTCACGGACGACCCCTACAGACCGGCGCGACGGGACTCGGCGAGCTCGACGAGGCGGTCGCGCAGCTCGTCGGCGTCCGCTGCCGGGACACCCGGGATCCGGACGTTCGTCGCGGCCGCGGCGGTGACGAACTTCAGCTCGCTCATGCCGAGCGCCCGGTCGAGCGGCCCGCGGGCGACGTCGACGAGCTGCATTCGGCCGTACGGCACGGCCGTGAACCGCTGCCACATCAGGCCACGGCGCACGACCAGGTCGTCGTCGCGGAGCGCGTAGCCGATGGCCCGGACCCGTCGGGGTGTGAGCGCGGCGGTGATCGCCGTGGTGACGGCGACCACGATGCCGATGGAGAGCCAGACCGTGCCGGCCCCGGAACCGAAGCCGTCGGTGACGATCCCGATGAGCACGCAGCCCGCGGTGAGCACGACACCGATCACGAGCGTGGTGATGAGTTCGGTCCACACGAGCTTCGCGGACACCCGCTGCCAGGCGATCCCACCGAGGCCGAGGCCGGGCTCGTCGAGTCGTTCACGCGGCATCGCGGGCCTCCTGGGGTTGCTCGGTCAGTTCACCGTCGTCGAACCGTTGCGGGGATCGTCACGGTCGTCGTCGTCACCCGGAGGTGCGATGCACATGCGCTCCGCCACGAGTGCGCAGACCGTCAGGACGATCCCGCCCCCGACGGCGATCACGTTCGGCAGGGTCGAGCCTAGCGAAGGCGTCGCGGAACGGGTCAGCAGGTACAGCACGAGGCCGAGGGCGAACCCGCCGAGCAGCGTGCCGCAGATGCTGGACGCCTTCGCGAGCACGACGACCCGCGTCGCGTAGAGCGGGTCGACCGGCCGCTGGCGTCCGGCGCCGTCGCGCGCGTGCCGGCGCACCGGGCGTGCCATGAGCACGACGGCGACGCCGATGAAGGCGAGCGTGACGCCGAGCGGGATCGAGAACAGGAACGTCGGCAGCTGGCGCGACGCCAGGACGGCGTCGAGTGCGAAGCCGGCGACCACCGTCACGACGGCGATGCTGATCAGCGTGGAGGCACGGGTGGGCTTCATGCGCTGGTCGCGCTCCCCGCCGGCCGGGAGGCCCGTGCCGGCTCCGCGAACAGGCGCGGCTCGTCGACGCGCTCGGTGTCGTCCCCCACCGCGGCGAGCAGGTCGGCCACCGGTCCGGCACCGGGCAGGACGGCCTCGGGGTCGGCGTCGAGCCACGGGGCCAGCACGAACGCGCGCTCAGCGGCCCGGGGGTGCGGCACGACCAGGGTGTCCGTGGCGATCCGCAGGTCGTCCACCGCGACGACGTCGAGGTCGAGGGTGCGGTCGCCCCACCGGACCTCGCGCGTGCGGCCGTGGGCGTCCTCGATGCCGTGCAGGGCGTCGAGGAGGGCCTGCGGCTCGAGGTCGGTGTCGACGACCACGACGGCGTTCCGGTAGCGGGGCTTCGACGTGTCGAGGCCGTCCAGGGTCACGGCGACCGACTCGACCTCGCGGCTCGAGGCCACCGGCACGACTCCGGGCAGGGCGGCGATCGCGGTGGCGGCGGCACGGAGCGTGCTCCCCCGGTCGCCGAGGTTCGCTCCGAGGGCGACGACGACCCGGTGGGTCATTCTTCTTCCTCGTCCGGCACCGTGGCGCCGCGGGCACGCCGGATGGTGATCGAGACGTCGGTGAACGGCACGGTGATCGGGGCCTGCGGCTTGTGCACCGTGACCTCGGTCGCCAATGCGGCACGGTGGGTGAGCACGGCCGCGGCGATGCGCTCGGCCAGCGTCTCGATCAGGTCGACCGGGTCGCGTTCGATCTCGGCGACGACCTGCTCGGCGAGGACGCCGTAGTGCACGGTGGCGTCGAGGTCGTCGCTGCCCGAGGCGGCGCGGGCGTCGAGCTCCACGGCGACGTCGACGACGAAGTCCTGGCCGTCCTCGCGCTCGTGGTCGAAGACGCCGTGGTGTCCGCGGGCGCGGACCCCGGTGAGTCGGATGGTGTCGTTCACGATCGAGCTGCCCTCCAGGCGTCCCAGACGTCGAGCACGGCACGGGTCGGTGCGGGGTCGTGCACGCGCACACCCCACGCGCCGCGTTCGGCGGCGAGCAGGCTGATGGCGGCGGTGGCGAGGTCGCGCTCCCTGGGCGGGGCACCCTCGGGGCTCCCGACACCGTCGAGGAACCGCTTGCGTGAGGCGGCGACGAGCACCGGCAGGCCGATCGAGGCGAAGCGCTCGTAGCCGGCCAGGATCTCCCAGTTCTGCACGCCGTGCTTGGCGAAGCCGAGGCCCGGGTCGATGACGACCTGCTCCTGCCGGACGCCGAGCACGATGAGTTCGGCGACCCGGAGCTCGACCTCGCGCCGGACCTCTTCGACCGCGTGGGTGTACTCGGCGTTGCGGTACATCCGGTCGCTGTGGCCGCGCCAGTGCATGACGACGAAGCCGACGCCCGTCGACGCCACGACCCGGGCCATGTCCGGGTCGGCGAGCCCACCGGAGACGTCGTTGACGATGGCGGCACCGAGGTCGACGGCACGCTCGGCCGTCGCGGCGTTCATCGTGTCGACGCTGACCGGGATGCCCTCGGCGACGAGCTGCTGCACGACCGGCAGCACCCGTTCCTGCTCGACCGGCACGGGCACGCGCTCCGAACCGGGGCGGGTGGACTCCCCACCGACGTCGATGACGTCCGCACCGGCGGCGACGAGGTCCCGTGCGTGCTGCACGGCGGCGTCGTAGGCCTGGTGCAGCCCGCCGTCGCTGAACGAGTCGGGGGTGACGTTGAGGATGCCGAGCACCCGGGTGCGCTCCTCGGCCGGACCACCGCGGTCACGGCGACGGCCGGTCACGACCTCGGGCACCGGCTGGGGTGCACGGAGGTCGATCGCGACCGTCGCCGGTTCGGCGGCGGCGGCGCGGGCACGACTCACCTCGGCGAGTCGACGCTCTCGTCGCGTCGGCAGCTCGGTCATGCCGGCCTACGCGGGGGCGATACCCGGGTTGCCGAACGGGCGACGACGGGTCTTCGAGGTCGACTCGGAGTCCGACGGGTCCGCTGCGGTCGAGGCGGCCTTGCCGGGCACGTCGATCGCGGGCAGGTTGCTGACCGGGCGCTTGTCGCTGGAGAGCCACTGCGGGCGCTCCGGCAGCTTGCGGACGTCCTTGAAGATCTCCACGAGCTCCGGGGCGTCGAGCGTCTCCTTCTCGAGGAGCTCGCCGGCCAGGCGGTCGAGGATGTCGCGGTTGTCGTTGAGCACCTGGTAGGCCTCGTCGTGCGCGGCCTCGAGCAGGGCGCGGGTCTCGGCGTCGACCGTCTGGGCGATGGTCTCCGAGTAGTCGCGACCGGTGCCACCGCTCATGTCACGGCCGACGAAGGGCTCGCTCGAACCGGACCCGAGCTTCACGGACCCGACGGCCTGGCTCATGCCGTACTCGGTCACCATCTTGCGGGCGGTGCCGGTGGCCTTCTCGATGTCGTTCGAGGCGCCCGTGGTCGGGTCGTGGAAGACGATCTCCTCGGCGACGCGACCACCCATGGCGTAGGTGAGCTGGTCGAGGAGCTCGTTGCGGGTGACCGAGTACTTGTCCTCGAGCGGGAGCACCATCGTGTAGCCGAGGGCACGGCCGCGGGGCAGGATCGTGATCTTCGTGACCGGGTCGGTGTGCCGCATCGCCGCTGCCGCCAGGGCGTGGCCGCCCTCGTGGTACGCGGTGATCAGGCGTTCCTGGTCGGACATGATCCGGGTGCGGCGCTGCGGGCCGGCCATCACGCGGTCGACGGCCTCGTCGAGGGCACGGTTGTCGATGAGCTGTGCGTTCGAGCGGGCGGTCAGCAGGGCCGCCTCGTTCAGGACGTTCGCCAGGTCGGCACCGGTGAAGCCCGGCGTCTTGCGGGCGAGCAGCTCGAGGTCGACGCTCGCGGCGAGCGGCTTGCCCTTCGCGTGCACCTCGAGGATCTGCTTGCGGCCGGCGAGGCCCGGGGCGTCGACGCCGATCTGGCGGTCGAAACGGCCGGGGCGCAGGAGCGCGGGGTCGAGCACGTCGGGACGGTTCGTCGCGGCGATGAGGATGACGTTGGTCTTGCCGTCGAAGCCGTCCATCTCGACGAGGAGCTGGTTCAGCGTCTGCTCGCGCTCGTCGTTGCCACCGCCGATGCCGGCACCACGGTGACGACCGACGGCGTCGATCTCGTCGATGAAGACGATGGCCGGCGAGTTGGCCTTGGCCTGCTCGAAGAGGTCACGGACACGGCTCGCACCGACACCGACGAACATCTCGACGAAGTCCGAACCGGAGATCGAGTAGAACGGCACGCCGGCTTCTCCCGCGACGGCGCGGGCGAGCAGGGTCTTGCCGGTTCCGGGAGGGCCGTAGAGCAGCACGCCCTTCGGGATCTTCGCCCCGACGGCCTGGAACTTCGCGGGCTCCTTGAGGAACTCCTTGATCTCGTGCAGTTCCTCGATCGCCTCGTCGGCACCCGCGACGTCGGCGAACGACACCTGCGGGTTCTCCTTGTTGTTGATCTTGGCCTTCGACTTGCCGAACTGCATGACCTTCGAGCCGCCGCCCTGGGCGCTCGAGAGCAGGAACCAGAACAGGGCACCGATGATCAGGAACGGCAGCAGGATGCCGAGCAGCGACAGGAACCAGTTGCCCTGGGCGACGCGGTCGTTGTAGCCGTCCGGCAGGTTGGCGTCGTTGACGGCCTGGACGACCTCTTCGCCGCGTGGCGTGGAGTAGTAGAACTGCTCCTGCTTGTCGCCGTCCTTCAGGACGAGGTCGACCCGCTGCTCGGTGGAGTTGATGGTCGCGGACGAGACCTTGTCATCGGAGAGCTGCTCGAGACCCTTCTGGGTGTCGATCTCTTGCGTGCTGCCCTGGCTGATGACGCTCCAGCCGATGAAGATGCCCGCCAGCGCGATCAGCACGTAGAGGTACGGGCCGCGGAAGATGCGCTTGAAGTTCATGTGATCCGGGCGCGAGTGCCCGACACCTTTCTCTGCCGAAGTTGCGTGCAGGTCAGCATACGGCCGCGATTCTGTGGCGAGAATGGGTGTCCTCTGCGGGCGAACTCACCCCCGGGCCAGAGTCGGCCGAGTGCGACCCGAGCGCGGCGGGCCGCCCGTCAGGAGTAGACGTGCGGAGCGAGGACGCCGACGCCGCGCAGGTTGCGGTAGCGCTCGTCGTAGTCCAGGCCGTAGCCGACCACGAACGCGTCGGGGATGTCGAAGCCCACGTACTTCACGTCGACCTCGACCTTGGCCGCCTCGGGCTTGCGCAGCAGGGCGACGATCTCGACGCTGGCGGCACCACGGGACTGCAGGTTCTGCTTGAGCCACGACAGGGTCAGACCGGAGTCGATGATGTCCTCGACGATCAGGACGTCGCGCCCGTGCAGGTCGGTGTCGAGGTCCTTGAGGATCCGCACCACGCCGGACGACTTCGTGCCGGAGCCGTACGACGACACCGCCATCCAGTCCATCCGCGCCTGCATCTTGAGGTGGCGCGAGAAGTCCGCCATCACCATGACGGCACCCTTGAGCACCCCGACGAGCAGCGGGTCGCGGCCCGCGTAGTCGGCGTCGACGACCGCCGCGAGCTCGGCGAGCTTCTCGTCGATCTGCTCGGGGGTGAAGAGCACTTCGGACAGGTCTGCCTGGACGTCGGAGAGTTCCACCACGCCAGCCTAACCGGCGCTGAACTCGATGCGGTCGCCGGTCCGCGTGGCACGGACGCCCGGCAGGTCGATCGGGCCTTGTCCGCTCCAGTCCGTGACGAGCCGGCAGACCTCGAGCGTCTGCACGCGCGACAGCGTCACCCCGAACTCGCTCTCCACCGCCAGGCGCACGAGTCGCTGCCGGAGCGCCGGCGGGTTCGCTCCGAGCGCCCGCACCGACAGCGAGATGCCCGCCTCGGAGTGCTCGGCGATGTCCTCCGCGATCTCCTCGGCGAAGTGGTCCAGCGCCGCGGAGTCCTCGCGCAGCTGGTCGGCCGTGCGGGCCAGGGCCTCGGGCACCCCGGCACCGAGCTCCCGTTCGAGCACCGGCAGCAGGGTGTTCCGCACCCGCACCCGTGCGTACGCGGGGTCGTCGTTCTGCGGGTCGCGCCACGGCGCCAGCCCCGCTGCGGCGCACGCCTGCCGGGTCGCGTGGCGCCGGACAGACAGGAGCGGCCGGCCGTAGGCCGGACCGCCGTCACGGCGGGCGAGCGGCTGCATGCCGGACAGGCTGTCCGGCCCGCTGCCGCGCAGCAGGCCGAGCAGCACGGTCTCGGCCTGGTCGTCCAGGGTGTGGCCCAGCAGCACCAGGGGTGACCCGGTGGCGGCCGCGACCTCGGCGATCGACGCGTGGCGGGCCTCCCGGGCGGCGCCTTCCGGGCCACCGTCGGAGCCGACCGTGACCCTGCGGACCGTCACCGGGTCGAGTCCCAGCTCGGATGCCTGCCGGGAGGCGCGGCTCGCCACCGCCTCGGAGCCCGCCTGGAGCGCGTGGTCGACGACCACTGCCCCGGCCCGCAGACCCTGCTTGCCCGCTTCGAACGCGGTGGCCGCCGCCAGGGCGAGGGAGTCCGGTCCGCCGCTCAGTGCGACGAGGACCAGGTCGCCTGCGGCGACCACGCCGTCGTCGACGGCTGCGGCGAGCAGGTCGCGGACCGCCAGGCGGGTCTCGGCGACGGCGGGGTCGAGCCGGGGACGCGGAGAGTTCACCCGGTAACGTTAGCCGCGCTTTCGCAACACACGACAGTCCCCGAAGCAGACACAGGAGCGCAACATGGCCGCGTACGACGTCGTCGTCGAGATCCCCAAGGGCAGCCGCAACAAGTACGAGGTGGACCACGAGACCGGTCGCGTCTACCTCGACCGCGTGCTGTTCACCTCGTTCGTCTACCCCACCGACTACGGGTTCTTCGAGAAGACCCTGGCCGACGACGGTGACCCCGTGGACGCGCTGCTGCTGCTCGAGTTCCCGACGTTCCCCGGCGTCGGCGTCAAGGTCCGCCCCGTCGGCGTCTTCAAGATGAGCGACGAGGCCGGCAACGACGAGAAGGTCCTCGTCGTCCCCGCCAAGGACCCGCGCTGGGCGCACATCCAGGACATCTCGGACGTGCCGGAGCAGACGAAGGCCGAGATCGCGCACTTCTTCGAGCGCTACAAGGACCTCGAGCCGAACAAGTGGGTCAAGGCCGAGGGCTGGGGCGACGCCGCCGAGGCCGAGCGCATCGTGCAGGCCGGTCAGGCCGCGTACGTGCCCGGCTCGCACTGACGATCCCCTGACGACGAACGGCGCCCGCTCTCCTTCCGGAGGGCGGGCGCCGTTCTGTGTCGTGCGGGGTGGGCTGCTGT
>NZ_QKTB01000050.1:0-9040 GCF_003234405.1 Curtobacterium sp. MCLR17_045 | reverse complement strand
GGCCGGGGCGGGGCGGGGGCCGGGTGGTGCCCGTCCGCTCGGTCGCTCGTCCGGCGCCCGGGCGCTCGGGCGCTCGTGCGCTCGTGCGCTCGTGCCCGCTGGCTGCCCTGCCCGCTGCCCGGGCCCCCTCGCGCGAGCGGGCGAAATACCGCACTTCGTCCCCGCCGTGTCCCGGGCATTCCGCCCGCTCGGCCGCGCTCCCGATCTCGGCCGGGATCGCTCGCTCCTCCCGCCCGGGTCCTTGCGCGAGCGGGCGAAATGTCCGGCGTGCTACGGAGATCGGCGTGGTGTTTCGCCCGCTCGTGAGCGTGAGCGTGAGCGTGAGCGTGAGCGTGAGCGTGAGCGTGAGCGTGAGCGTGGGCGTGGGCGTGCTCACGGGCGCCGGCGTGGGCGTGATTGCGGGGATCGACGTCGACTTCGGTGCCCGGCATCGGCGAGCGGGCGGAATGCCTGACGAGACAGGACGAAGGGCCAAGGTATTTCGCCCGCTCGTGGTCGGGGGAGCGGTGCCGACAACGAAGAACGCCCCGACTCCGTGCGGAGTCGGGGCGTTCTTCTCGGGTTCGGGGAGTGCTGCTCGGTGCCCTCAGTCGGGCGTTGAGTCAGAGGTGGCTCAGGCCGCCTGGAGGACGAACTGGACGTCGAGGTTGATCGTGACGTCGTTGCCGAGCGTGAAGCCACCGGCCTCGAGCGCCGCGTTCCAGTTCACACCGAACTCGGTGCGGTCGATCTTCGTGGTCGCCTCGGCACCGAACTTGACCTGGCCGTAGCCGTCCGTGGTGAAGCCACCGAGCTCGGCCTTGAGGACGACCGGCTTGGTGACGCCGCGCAGGGTCAGGTCGCCCGCAATGTGCAGGTCGTCGCCCTTCGCCTCGATGCTCGTCGAGCGGAAGGTCAGCTGCGGGTGCTCCTCGGTGAGGAAGAAGTCGCTCGTCTTGAGGTGCTGGTCGCGCTGCTCCTGGCCGGTGTTGATCGACGCGACGTCGATGTTGGCCTCGACGGTCGACTCGAGCGGGTTCTCGGCGGTGACGACGGTGGCGTCGAACGTCTCGAACTTGCCCTTGACCTTGCTGATGGCGAGGTGGCGGACCGAGAAGGTGACCTCGGAGTGGGTCGGGTCGATCTTCCAGGTGCCGGTCTTGTAGCCGGGAACGGTGTCAGCGGTGAGCGTCATGGTGGTCCTTCTTCCGAACGAGAGTCTGCGGTGCGACGCGTTCCATGCGCCTGCATCGAGTTGATACTACGACAGTGTGCACCGTTTTGGTTGAAGCGTCAACCATTGTTCACCCAAGTGTCGCAAACCGCGCGTCGTGAGCACCTCTGGCGCCGACCTCGAGCAGCCGACGGATGCGGTGCACGAAACGGTCGACACCATGCGCGACGTCCTCTGCTGTTGCTCTGACGAGCCACCAGTCGACGTCCTTGAGGTGCTCCCCCCGCGTCAGGTCCTTCCGGAAGGTGGCTGGATCAGTGCGGTGCAAATCACTCTCGTACTCGATCGCAACCCTGGCATCGGGGTAGGCGAGGTCCACACATGCGATCCACTGCCCGTCGACGACGACATCGTGGTTGAGCGCCGGTTCCGGGAGTCCGCAGCGGACGAGTGCCAGCCGCGTCCGGGTCTCTCCGGGAGACCGAGATCCCCTCCGGATCTCATCGAGCGCGAGGCGGAGCTTCACGATGCCGCGAATGCCGCGTCGTCGTCGGACGGCCTGGGCGAGTTCGTCGAGCGTCGTCCAGCCGAGCCACCCCACGAGCGCGTCGCCCGCGACGATGAGTTCGTCGAGCGTCAGCATCGAGCCCAGTGCGACGAACGTGTCGGCCGGAGTGGTCAGCGGCACTCCTCGCGCGATCGTCGCGCGGACCGATCCGTACCGAGCTCGGTGGCCGACCGTGCCGCGAACCCGGAGCGCTTGGTCGGTCCCGATCGTCGTGACGTGCAACCGCTGATCGCGTTCGAGACGGCGGGGGAGCGGGACGCCGATGATCGCTGCCGCAGTGACGTGACTGAAGACCTGATCGGGGCGGAGTCGAGGAGCGAGCGCCCTTGCGCGTTCATCCACGGACTCCGGTGGGAACGCTGATCGGATGCCGTGGAACGGGCGGACGAGATCTCGAGCGTCGAGTCGGCCCCGCGAAACGCCTCTGTGCAGCGCGTCCCGTACTCGGAACGAAGCGTCGCGGAGCGCCATCGGGAGTCGGCGTCTTGCGGTCATCTCCACAGCGTGACGGCGAGCCGACCCCGAGGACGGGAGTCGGGCCTCCTCTGTGGACGGCTTTGCCCGCTCTCGCCGCTGTGGAGGGTCGGTTGCCCCCGCGAGCGGGTGAAACACCGCGCCCGCCGCCGACGGCACCGCGGTGTTTCGCCCGCTCGCGGGGGTGGAGGCGATCGCAGGGAGCGCGGAAGTCGCAGCCCGGGGTCATCCAGGCGAGCGGGCGAAAGGTGTGGGTGGGCTGGCAAGAGCACCGTGGCATTTCGCCCGCTCGCGGATCCGACCCCCACCCACACGCCACACCCACCCCGACAGGCACTCGCGGGACCCCTCACGTGCGCGCTCACTCCAGTAGCGTCGGGACCATGGAATTCAGGTACCTGGGCAACTCCGGACTCAAGATCTCCGAGATCACCTACGGCAACTGGCTGACGCACGGCTCGCAGGTCGAGAACGACGTCGCCACCCAGTGCGTGCGGGCAGCGCTCGACGCCGGCATCACCACGTTCGACACCGCGGACACGTACGCCAACACCGCCGCCGAGACCGTCCTCGGCGAGGCGCTCAAGGGCGAGCGGCGCCAGTCCCTCGAGGTCTTCACGAAGGTCTACTGGCCGACCGGCCCGAAGGGGCACAACGACGTCGGCCTCAGCCGCAAGCACATCATGGAGTCGATCGACGGCTCGCTCGAGCGACTGCAGACCGACTACGTCGACCTCTACCAGGCACACCGCTACGACTACGAGACCCCCCTCGAAGAGACGATGCAGGCCTTCGCCGACGTCGTCCGTCAGGGCAAGGCGCTCTACATCGGCGTCAGCGAGTGGTCCGCCGAGCAGATCCGCGCCGGTGCCGCACTGGCCAAGGAGCTCGGCTTCCAGCTCATCTCGAACCAGCCGCAGTACTCGATGCTGTGGCGCGTCATCGAGGGCGAGGTCGTCCCCGCCTCGAAGCAGCTCGGCCTGTCGCAGATCGTCTGGTCGCCCATCGCGCAGGGCGTCCTGACCGGCAAGTACAAGCCGGGTCAGCCCCTGCCCGAGGGCTCGCGTGCCACGGATGAGAAGGGCGGCGCGGACATGATCAAGCGGTTCATGCGCGACGAGGTCCTCGAAGCCGTGCAGCGCCTGCAGCCCGTCGCCGACCAGGCCGGCCTCACGCTCGCGCAGCTCGCGATCGCGTGGACCCTGCAGAACGAGAACGTCGCGAGCGCCATCGTCGGCGCCTCGCGTCCGCAGCAGGTCACCGACAACGTGAAGGCCGCCGGCGTCAAGCTCGACGCGGACGCCCTCGCGGCGATCGACGAGGCACTCGGCGACATCCCGGAACGGGACGCGTCGAAGAACGTGTCCCCGTCGTCGCGCCCCGCGTAGACGCAACCGACCGACGGACGGGAGGCCCGGTGCCAGCTGGCACCGGGCCTCCCGTCCGTCGTCCGTGCGCCCCTGACCACCGCAGCTGACGGATCGTCAAGATGAACGGCATGTGTCGCGCATCTGGCAGAGCCCTGGCAAGTCGCGTACCCCGCCCAAACCACCCAGCCACGCCCCCCGAATCGGGGGCATGACCCGAACTCGTACCCCCGTTCTGGTGTCACCCGACACCGGTGCGGTGCGGACCGTGCGCCCTGGCACGGTCCCGCGCCTGCTCGCCACCGCGAGGCAACTCGCGTCGTTCGGCACCATCGGTGCCGTCTGCTTCGTCATCGACCTGGGTGTCTACAACCTGCTCCGCGCCACCGTCATGTCGGACGGTCCCATCGCCGCGAAGATCGTGTCGGCCATCGTGGCGACCTCGGTCGCGTGGCTCGGCAACCGCTTCATCACCTTCCGTTCCCAGCGCCAGACCGGCCGCCGCGAGACCGTCCGTGAGGGGTTGCTCTTCGCTGCCACGAACCTCGTCGGCCTCGGCATCGCCGCTGCCTGCCTGTTCGTCTCGCACTACGTCCTCGGCTTCACGTCCACCCTCGCCGACAACGTCGCCGGCAACGGCGTCGGCCTCGTCCTCGGCACCGCGTTCCGGTTCGCCGCGTACAAGGCCCTCGTCTTCCGGTCCACCGACACACGTCCGAAGGGGTTCCCCGAATGACCATCTCAGCCGTGTTGCTGACGGCCGCAGGGCCGCTGCTCCAGCCCGACGAACGCCCCGCCCCGACCGGGGACGTCCCGAACCGCGGGACCACGGACGTGCCGACGGGAGGCTCGGGGCAGCTCCCACAGGCCGCCTGGTCGCTGGGCGAGTGGCTCGGCTACTCGACCCTCATCGCCCTCTCCGTGCTGCTCACGATCATCGCGTTGACCACCCTCTGGTGGATGCTGCACGCCTGGCGCTCGCGGGACGCGCTGAAGTCCACCAGCTTCAGCCAGACCCCGCGGCCGGCGGCGCACCGGTTCACGCTCCTGGTGCCCGGTCGGCACGAGCAGGACGTGATGGGGCAGACGCTCGACATGCTCGCGACCCAGGACCACCCCGACTTCGAGATCATCGCGATCGTCGGGGAGGACGACCCGGAGACCGACGCCGTCGTGCGTGCTGCGGCGGCTCGGCACCCCTCCCTGATCAAGGTCGTGGTGGACGACACCCTGCCGAAGAACAAGCCGAAGGCGATGAACCTGGCGCTCCAGCACGCGACGGGCGACATCGTCGGGGTGTTCGACGCCGAGGACGAGGTCTACCCCCGGCTGCTCTCCCTCGTCGACTCGCGGTTCCAGGAGACCGACGCCGACGTGGTGCAGGGCGGCGTCCAGCTGATGAACTTCACGTCGAGCTGGTGGTCGCTCCGGAACGTCCTGGAGTACTACTTCTGGTTCCGCTCGCGCCTGCACTTCCACGCCGGGTCCAAGTTCATCCCGCTCGGGGGCAACACCGTCTTCGTGACGCGCTCCCGCCTGGAGTGGTCGAACGGCTGGGACGCGCACTGCCTCGCCGAGGACTGCGAGCTCGGCGTGCGGCTCTCCGCCGACGGCGCGAAGGTCGTCGTCGCCTACAGCCCCGAGGCCGTCACCCGCGAGGAGACCCCGCCGACCTTCGCCTCGCTGCTCAAGCAGCGCACGCGGTGGAACCAGGGCTTCCTGCAGGTGCTGGGCAAGGGGGAGTGGAAGAAGCTGCCGTCCTTCCGGCAGCGGTTCTTCGCCCGCTACATGCTCACGATGCCGTTCATCCAGGCGGCCACCGGGCTGCTCATCCCGCTGAGCGTCCTGATGATCCTGTTCGTCAAGGTGCCGACGGCGATCGCCCTGGTGTCGTTCATCCCGGTCGCACCGACGCTGATGCTGCTCGCCGTCGAGATCGTCGGGCTGAACGAGTTCGGCCGCCTGTACGGCGAGAAGGTCCGCCTCCGCGACTACGTGCGGCTCGTGCTCGGCCTGGTGCCGTACCAGGTGTTCCTCGCCGCCGCCGCGGTCCGGGCAGTCGTCCGGCACGCCAAGGGCCAGAACGGGTGGGAGAAGACCGAGCACACCGGCCAGCACCGCAACGGACAGGTGGTCGGCTTCGCCTCGGACCTCGACGGGTCGGGCGCAGCGTCGTCCGCGCGCGCAGCGTCGTCCGATCGTGCGTTCGCCGGCACCACCACGGGAGGCACCCGATGACCGCCAGCATCACCGACACCACGGGCATCCCGATCCGTGGTGGCTCCACCGCCCGCCGCACCGGCATCGGGGCGTGGTTCCGCCGGCACGCAGCCAGCCTGACGTGGTTGCTGCCCGTCGTCGCGGTGACCGTGCTCGTCCAGGCCTGGAACATGTCGGGCACACCGCAGCGCATCGACGACGAGGGGACGTACACCGCCCAAGCGTGGGCGATCACGAACCTCGGCGAGCTCACCCACTACACGTACTGGTACGACCACCCGCCGCTCGGATGGATCCAGATCGCCGGGTACACCGGGCTGACCGGGGCGTTCGCGCGGTACCCCTTCGCGGTGGAGGCCGGGCGCGAGGCCATGGTGTTCTTCTCCGCCGTCTCGAGCATCCTGCTGTTCGTCCTGGCCCGACGGCTCGGTGCCGGACGGATCACGGCGGCCGCGGCCGGACTCGTCTTCGCGCTGTCACCGCTCGCGCTGCAGTACCACCGCACCGTGTACATCGACAACGTCGCGACGCCCTGGCTGCTCGCCGCGTTCGTCCTCGTGCTGAGCCGTCGCCAGCAGCTCGCCGGGTTCGCCGGTGCCGCTGCCTGCCTCGGCATCGCCGTGCTGTCCAAGGAGACCTACCTGCTCGCGCTGCCGTTCCTCATCTGGATGGCCGTGCGTCGCGCCGACAAGAGCACCCGCCGGTACACGCTCAGCGTCGCCGGGGCCGTGCTCGTGCTGATCGGCGGCGGGTACCTGCTGCTCGCCGCGGTGAAGGGCGAACTCGTTCCGGGTGCCGGGCGGGTCAGCCTGTGGGAGGGCGTCACCTACCAGCTCGGTTCGCGGACCGCTTCCGGATCGGTGTTCGACGGGGGCAGCCTGGCGAACGAGGCCGCCGCGCAGTGGTGGGCACTCGACCCGGTGTTCATCGTGCTCGGCTCGGTCGCCGCAGTCGTGGGGCTGTTCCTGCGGCGGGTTCGACCGATCGCCGCGATGCTCGTGTTCCTGCTCGCGGTGATGTTCCGGCCGAACGGGTACCTGCCGGTGCCGTACGTCATCATGCTCATCCCGTTCGCGGCGCTCCTCGTCGCGTACACCGCCGAGCGTGCCGTCCTGACGATCGCCGGTCGGGTCCACACCCGGAGCCGGTTCGGCCCGAGAGCACGGCGCGGCCTCGGCATCACCTGGGCCGTCGTCACGGCTGCGGCGCTCGTCGTCGCGGTGCCGCTGTGGGGGACCCAGCTGCGCGGGTTCCTGCTCGGCAACCTCGACCTGCCCATGCAGCAGGCCGAGCAGTGGGTGGGCGACAACGTGCCGAAGTCCTCGCGTCTGCTGGTCGACGACGCCATGTGGGTCGACCTGGTGGACGACGGCTTCGCCCGGAACAACGTCGTCTGGTACTACAAGCTCGACACCGACGGAGCGGTGGAACGGCAGTCCCCGAACGGCTGGAAGGACTCGGACTACGTCATCACGACGGACTCCATGCGCACGGGCGGCAACTCGTCCACCGACGTGCGCCAGGCGATCGAGAACTCCACGGCCGTCGCGACCTTCGGCACCGGTGACCAGCAGGTCGAGGTCCGCCGGATCCACGCCGAGGGAGCCAGTGCCGCCGAGACCGCGATCACCCGGGCCACCGACGTCCGGAAGACCCTGGGGACCGAGCTCGCCTCGAACCCGGCCCTGCGTGCGGACGACGGCACGAAGTCGCAGTTCCGCGCCGGACAGGTCGACTCGCGGGCGATGATCGCGCTCGGACAGGTGCTCGCCGACCAGGACGTGCGGGTCGACCGGTTCACCCCGCGCACCGGGGAGACCGGCCAGCCGTTCCGCACCGTCGTCCTGCACACGAGCGACGACGCCTCGGCAGCACGGGTCGCTCGGACCTTCGACGCCATGTCCCAGGCGTTCCGGCCGGACTCGGTCGAGCGCGAGGGAGCACGGCTCACGGTGACGTACGCCCCGGCCGACCCGACGACGACCGCGACGAGCGCCTCGTGACCCCCGATCGCTCGGCCGAGTGGGAGCCGGCCGAGCTGGCGTCCCGCGAGCGGGCGTTCCGCGAGCGGGCATTCCGCGAGCGGGCGAAATGCCCGGAGGGCTCCGGCGTGGACCCCGGCATTCCGCCCGCTCGCTGGGGCGGCCGCGGAACCGTTCCCCGCGAACACGTCGGGGCGGAACGCCCGCTGGACGAGCGGGCGAAATGCCCGGAGGGCTCCGGCGCGGACCCCGGCATTTCGCCCGCTCGCCCGGGGGCCCGCACGACCCGCACGGCCCGCACGGCCCGCACCTCGACACGACACCCGCACGCCAACCGCACCTCGACCCGAAGGAGCACCATCATGACCGCACGCACCACGAACCGCCGCCGCACCGTCGTCGTCGGAGCGCTCGCCGCCACACTCGTCGCCGCGACGGTCGGGCTCGCCGCCCCGCAGACCGCCTCCGCCGCGACGGCCGACCAGGGCTGGCTCCGCGTCGGACACCTGTCGCCGGACACGAAGGGCGTCGACGTCGAACTGTCCAGCCTCGCCGGGGGCAAGACCGTCTTCGAACTCGACGACGTCACCTACGGCCAGGTCAGCCCGTACGAGAAGCTGCCGGTCGGCACCTACGTCCTGTCGATGCGCGCCGCCGACGCCCCGCGTTCCACCCCGGTCATCTCCACCGACGTCACCGTGCAGAAGGGCGACGCCAGCACCGTCGTCGCCTACGGCAAGAACGACGGGCTCAAGACGACCGCGTTCACCGACGACCTGCAGCAGCCCGGCGACGGCAAGGCGAAGCTCCGGCTCGTCCAGGCCGCCACCACCGCGAAGCGCGTCGACGTGCAGACCTCCGACGGCACCCCGATCGCCGAGGACGCCACCTTCGGCAGCGCCACCAAGTACGCAACGGTCGACGCCGGCAAGTGGTCGCTCGACGTCTCCGGCAGCGGCCAGCGGGGCACCGCCAAGGTCGACCTCGCCGGCAACACGGTCTCGACCCTGTTCGTCCTCGACGACAGCAAGGGCAACCTGACGGTCGTGCCCGTGACGGACGCCGCGGCGACCGCCGCCACCCCGTCCGGCGGTGTGCAGACCGGCGGTGGCGGCGCTGCCGCCGACCGACCGGTGACCGAGGCGGTCCACGCGGCCGTCGCGATGCTCCGTTCGCTGTTCCGCTGACGCCCCGGACTGGAGGCGCGGATCACGTGCGCTGAACGGCCCACGTGATCCGCGCCTCCAGTCCGGGGCGTCAGCGGAACAGCGAACGG